>NZ_JBPQTQ010000048.1:0-37100 GCF_051386415.1 Streptomyces sp. URMC 129 | reverse complement strand
CGGCGAGGGTGGCGTCGTACACGTTGTTCGGGTCGGCCACGCCGTCGCCGTTGCCGTCCGCGCCCCAGCGGGCCCAGGTGGACGGGATGAACTGCATCGGGCCCACCGCCCGGTCGAACAGCGTGTCGCTGTCCCAGCGGCCCCCGTCCGTGTCGCTGATGGAGGCGAAGCCGTCGCCGTTGAGGACCGGGCCCAGGATCGGGCTGAGGGTGGTGCCGTCGGCGTCCACCGCGCCGCCGCGGGCGTGGCCGGACTCGACCTTGCCGATGCCCGCCAGCACCCGCCAGTCCAGCTCGCAGCCCGGCGTCGTCTCGTCCACCGTCGCCTCGGCCCGCCGGTAGGCGTCGAGCACCGTGGCCGGGATGCCGGCCTCGGCCGGGCCCATGGCGATGGGCTCGCCGTCCGGCTCGGCGTCTTCCTTGTCCGGCTTCGCCGCGTCGAGCGGAGGCAGGTCGGTGTGGTACGGGAGCTCGGGCCGGTCCTCGACGGCGTCGTCGGCTATGGACTCGTCGGGGGTGGCGTGCTCGCGCCCCTCCCGCGGGTCGGCGCTCTCGCCGGCCAGCATGTCGGGAGCCTGCGACGCGGTGAGCGCGGCCATGGCCGCGGCCGCGAGCGCCGAACCCGAGAGTCCCTTGCGGATCCTGCCGTTACGCAACCCCACGCGCGTTCCCCTCCAACTGCCGTCTGCTGGTGCTGGTTTCACTTATCGGAACGACAGTACGACACGTGCCCGTAACGAGCCAGGACGGAAACGTGACGCTGGTGTGACGGTTGAGCAGAAAGGGCTTCACTATCCGGGAATTCCGCCAAACCTCTGTATGTCCTTTACCTGACGGCTGCTTCCGTCAATGGGCCGCGGACTCCCAGGTCACGCCCGAGCCCACCGACACATCGAGGGGGGCGCGCAGCGTCACCGCGTGCGCCATCTCGTGCCTCACCAAGTCCTCCACCTGCTCCCGCTCCCCGGGCGCCACTTCGAGCACGATCTCGTCGTGGACCTGGAGCAGCATCCGGGTGGCGAGCTTCTCGCGGCGCAGCGCGTCGTCCACGCGGAGCATGGCGATCTTCACGATGTCGGCGGCGGTGCCCTGGATCGGGGCGTTGAGCGCCATCCGCTCGGCCATCTCCCGGCGCTGCCGGTTGGAGCTGGTGAGGTCCGGCAGATAGCGGCGGCGGCCCAGCAGCGTCTGGGTGTACCCGGTGGCCCTGGCCTCCTCGACCACCCGGTGCAGATAGTCGCGGACGCCGCCGAACCGCTCGAAATACGTGTCCATCAGCTTGCGGGCCTCGTCGGCGCCGATGGAGAGCTGCTGGGAGAGGCCGAACGCCGACAGGCCGTACGCCAGTCCGTAGCTCATGGCCTTGATCTTGCGCCGCATCTCCGGGTCGACCTGGTCCCTGCCGACGCCGAAGACCTGCGAGGCCACCGTGTCGTGCAGGTCCTCCCCGGAGGTGAACGCCTCGATCAGGCCCGCGTCCTCGGAGAGATGGGCCATCACGCGCAGCTCGATCTGGCTGTAGTCGGCGGTCAGCAGCGACTCGAAGCCCTCGCCCACGACGAAGCCCCGCCGGATCGCCCGGCCCTCGTCGGTGCGGACCGGGATGTTCTGCAGGTTGGGATCGGTGGACGACAGGCGGCCGGTGGCCGCCACGGTCTGCTGGAAGGTGGTGTGGATGCGGCCGTCCGAGGCGATCGTCTTGATCAGGCCCTCGACCGTGGTGCGCAGCCTGGCCTGCTCGCGGTGGCGCAGCATGATCACCGGCAGCTCGTGCTCGGTCTGCGCCGCCAGCCAGGCCAGCGCGTCGGCGTCGGTCGTGTATCCCGTCTTGGTCTTCTTCGTCTTCGGCAGGCCCAGCTCCCCGAAGAGGACCTCCTGAAGCTGCTTGGGCGAGCCGAGGTTGAACTCGTGGCCGACCGAGGCGTGCGCCTCGGACACGGCCTGCTGCACGGCGGCGGCGAACTGCTGCTCCAGCCGCTCCAGCCAGGCCCGGTCGGCGGCGATGCCCGCCCGCTCCATCCGCGCCAGCAGCGCGGAGGTCGGCAGCTCCAGGTCGTCCAGCAGCGCGCTCGCCCCGACGTCCGCCAGCCGGACCCGGAACAGCTCCCCGAGGTCCACCACGGTCCGCGCCTGCCGCATCAGCGACTGGGCCTCGGCCGTGTCGTCCGCGCCGAACGCCAGCTGCCCGCTGTCGTCGGCGGGCCGGTCCAGCTCGCGGCCGAGGAACTCCACGCTCAGCGCGTCCAGCGCGAAGGAGCGGCGGCCGGGCTGCACCAGATACGCGGCGAGCGCGGTGTCCATGGCGATGCCCGCGACCTGCCAACCGTGCTCGGCGAAGACGCGCAGCACCGCCTTCGCGTTGTGCAGGATCTTGGGCCGGGCGGCGTCCGCCGACCAGTCCGCGAAGGCCCGCTCGTCCGTCTCGTCCAGGGTGGCCGGGTCGAACCAGGCGGCCGGGCCCCCGGCGGTGGCCAGCGCCACCGCGTGCACGCTGCCCGCGCCCAGCTTCCACGAGTCCACGGTGGCCACGCCCAGCGGCTGCCCGCCGTGTGCCGCCAGCCACGGCGCCAGGCCGCCCGCGGCCAGCACCTCGCCGTCCACCTCGACGCCGCCCGCGACGGCCGCCGCCTCCTCGCCCGCCGCGCCCGGGTCGACGGCGAACAGGCGCTCCCGCAGGTTGGGGTTGCGGAATTCGAGGGCGTCCAGCAGGCCGGTCAGGGCCGACACGTCATAGGGCTCGCGGACCAGGTCGGCCGGGCCGCAGCCCAGCTCCACGTCCCGGGCCAGCTCGGTCAGCACCCGGTTCAGCCGCACGGACTCCAGATGCGCCCGCAGGCCCTCCCCCGCCTTGCCCTTCACCTCGTCGGCGCGCTCGACCAGGCTGTCCAGCGAGCCGAACTGGTTGATCCACTTGGCCGCCGTCTTCTCGCCGACGCCGGGGATGCCCGGCAGGTTGTCCGAGGGGTCGCCGCGCAGTGCCGCGAAGTCCGGGTAGAGCGCGGGCGGCAGGCCGTACTTCTCCAGCACCTTCTCCGGGGTGAAGCGCGTCAGCTCCGAGACGCCCTTCGTCGGGTAGAGCACGGTCACCCGGTCGCTCACCAGCTGGAACGCGTCCCGGTCGCCCGTCACGATCGACACCTGGAAGCCCTCGTCGGCCGCGAGCGTGGCCAGCGTGGCGATCACGTCGTCCGCCTCGTACCCCGTCACGGCGAACCGGGGCACGCGCATCGCGTCCAGCAGCTCCCCGATCAGCTCCACCTGCCCCTTGAACTCGTCGGGGGTGGCGGACCGCGTCGCCTTGTACTCCGCGAAGCGCTCGGACCGCCACGTGGTGCGGGAGACGTCGAACGCGACGGCCAGATGCGTCGGGGCCTCGTCCCGCAGGGTGTTCGCCAGCATGGAGGTGAACCCGTAGATCGCGTTCGTCGGCTGGCCCACCGTCGTCGTGAAGTTCTCGGCGGGCAGCGCGAAGAAGGCGCGGTACGCCAGCGAGTGCCCGTCCAGGAGGAGCAGGCGGGGAGCGGTGGTCGTCTGCGATGCGTTCTCAGCCACGGTCCCGATCCTCCCACGGACCACTGACACTCCCGGCCGGCCGTGGGACGATCGTCCCCGCCCCGCCGCCGACCCCAGGGAGTGACCGCCCCATGGTCCGAAAGCCGCCCGCCGACGACCCGGCCCAGGACGCTCCCGAGGTGAGCGCCCCCCGGCACGCGGCGGCCGGCCTGCCGGCCATCGCCCACAGCGTCCGGCACGCGCGGCGGCAGATGGGCGTCGCCCGCGGCACCCGGGCGCTGCTGCGGGTGAACCAGCCGGACGGCTTCGACTGCCCCGGCTGTGCCTGGCCGGAGCCGGACACCCCGCACGTGGCCGAGTTCTGCGAGAACGGCGCCAAGGCCGTCGCCGAGGAGGCGACGCTGCGGCGGGTGACCCCGGCGTTCTTCGCGGAGCACCCGGTGGCGGAGCTGGCCGGGCGGTCCGGTTACTGGCTGGGCCAGCAGGGCCGCCTGACCCACCCCATGTATCTGCCGGAGGGCGCCGACCGGTACGAGCCGATCGGGTGGGACGAGGCGTTCGGCCTGATCGCCCAGGAGCTGCGGGCGCTGGACTCCCCCGACGAGGCCGTCTTCTACACCTCGGGCCGCACGAGCAACGAGGCGGCGTTCCTCTACCAGCTCTTCGCCCGCCGCTTCGGCACGAACAACCTGCCGGACTGCTCCAACATGTGCCACGAGTCGTCCGGGTCCGCGCTGACCGAGACGCTCGGCGTCGGCAAGGGCAGCGTGCACCTGAAAGACCTGTACCGCGCGGACCTGATCATCGTCGCCGGGCAGAACCCCGGCACCAACCACCCCCGCATGCTGTCCGCCCTGGAGAAGGCGAAGGCGGCCGGGGCGCGGATCATCACGGTGAACCCGCTGCCCGAGGCGGGCATGGAGCGGTTCCGGAACCCGCAGACCGCCCGCGGCCTGGCCGGGCCCGGCACGCCGCTGACCGATCTCTTCCTCCAGATCCGGCTCGGCGGGGACCAGGCGCTGTTCCGGCTGCTGAACAAGCTGATCCTGGAGCGCCCGGACGCCGTCGACACCGACTTCGTGCGCGAACACACCCACGGCTTCGAGGAGTTCGCCGCGGCGGCGCGCTCCGCCGACTGGGCGGAGACGCTGCGCGCCACCGGCCTGGACCGGGAGAGCGTCGAACGGGCGCTGGCCATGGTGCTCCAGGCCCGTTCGGTCATCGTATGCTGGGCGATGGGGCTGACCCAGCACAAGCACTCGGTGCCCACCATCAAGGAAGTGGTCAACTTCCTTCTGCTGCGCGGCAACATCGGCCGCCCCGGCGCGGGCGTCTGCCCGGTGCGCGGCCACAGCAACGTGCAGGGCGACCGCACGATGGGCATCGTGGAGCGGCCCACGCCCGCTCTGCTCAGCGCGCTGGAGCGGGAGTTCGGCTTCGAGCCGCCGCGCCGGCACGGGCTCGACGTCGTCAACTCGATCCGCGCCCTGCGCGACGGCGCGGTGAAGGTCTTCTTCGCCATGGGCGGCAACTTCGTGGCGGCGAGCCCCGACACCGCCGTCACCGAGGCCGCCATGCGCCGGGCGCGGCTGACCGTGCACGTCTCGACCAAGCTCAACCGCTCGCACTGCGTCACCGGCACCCGGGCGCTGATCCTGCCGACGCTGGGCCGCACCGAGCGCGATGTGCGGGCGGCGGGCGAGCAGTTCGTGACGGTCGAGGACTCGATGGGCGTGGTGCACGCCTCGCGGGGACGGCTGCGGCCCGCGAGCGACCAGCTCCTGTCCGAGCCCGCCATCGTCTGCCGCCTCGCGCGCCGCGTGCTGGGCGACGACGACGTCGTGCCGTGGGCCGGGTTCGAGCGGGACTACCGGACGATCCGGGCGAGCATCGCCCGGGTGATCCCCGGCTTCGAGGGATTCGAGGTGCGGGTCGGGCTCCCCGGCGGCTTCACGCTGCCGCACGCCCCGCGCGACGCGCGGCGCTTCCCGACCGCGACCGGCAAGGCCAACTTCAGCGCGGATCCCGTCAGCCACCCGGTGGTGCCGGAGGGGCGGCTGCTGCTCCAGACGCTGCGCTCGCACGACCAGTACAACACCACCATCTACGGCCTGGACGACCGCTACCGGGGCATCACCGGCGGGCGCCGCGTCGTCCTCGTCCACCCCGACGACGCCCGCGCCCTGGGGCTGGCCGACGGCGCGTACGCGGACATCACCAGCGAGTGGACCGACGGCAGCGAACGCACCGCGCCGGGCTTCCGGGTGGTGCACTACCCGACGGCGCGCGGCTGCGCCGCCGCGTACTACCCGGAGACCAACGTGCTGGTGCCGCTGGACGCGACGGCCGATGTCAGCAACACCCCGGCGGGCAAGTCCCTGGTGATCCGCCTCACTCCCGGCACCAGCACCGGCGAGTGATCAAACCTGATAGAACGCTGCCCATGGGAGAGTCAACGGCCACGCGTTTTCCGGCGGACATCATCGACCAGTGGGCAGGGCTCGGCATCGACCTGCCCGCGCTGTTCTCCGCGGGGACGCTGGGCGAACGCATGGGCGTGCGGATCGTGGAAGCCTCTCCGGACCGGGTGGTCGGGACCATGCCGGTCGAGGGCAACACCCAGCCGTACGGGCTGCTGCACGGCGGCGCGTCGGCCGTGCTGGCGGAGACGCTGGCGTCGGTGGGCGCCATGCTGCACGCCGGGCCGAACAAGATGGCCGTCGGCGTCGACCTCAACTGCACCCACCACCGGGCGGTGCGCAGCGGCACCGTCACCGGCGTCGCGACCCCGGCCTACACCGGGCGGACGGCCGCCACGTACGAGATCGTGATCACCGACGAGCGCGACAAGCGGGTCTGCACGGCGCGGCTGACCTGCGCGCTGCGGCCCGCCGCCCAGCAGGGGCAGGCCCCCGACCAGGCGGCGGATTCCGCGCCGTTGCCCGGCTGAAGCGCCCCACTGAAGCGCCCGGCTGACGCGCCGGGCGGGCTACTCGGCCTCGGCGACCTCGCCCAGATAGGCGGCCCGCACCCGCGGGTCGGACAGCAGGGCGGACGCCTCGTCGGACATGACGACGGCGCCGGTCTCCAGCACGTAGCCGCGGTCGGCCAGTTGGAGGGCCTGCGCGGCGTTCTGCTCGACCAGGAGCAGGGTGGTGCCCTGGGCGTTGATCTCCTTCAGGATCTCGAAGATCTGCTGCACGATCAGCGGGGCGAGCCCCATGGAGGGCTCGTCCAGCAGCAGCAGCTCCGGCTTCCCCATCAACGCCCGCCCGATCGCGAGCATCTGCTGCTCGCCGCCCGAGAGGGTGCCGCTGATCTGTTTGCGCCGCTTCGCCAGCACCGGGAAGAGCGTGAACACCCGCTCCAGGTCGTCCGGATCGGGGCGCCGCAGCCGGTAGGCGCCCATCCGCAGGTTCTCCAGGACGGACATCCGCGGGAAGACGCGCCGTCCCTCGGGGACGTGCCCGATGCCGAAGCGGACCAGCTCGTGCGACTTGATGCCGTCCACCCGCTCGCCGCGCAGCAGCACATGGCCCGAGCGCGGCGCGAGCATGCCCGAAGCGGCCTTGAGCGTGGTCGACTTGCCGGCGCCGTTGGCGCCGAGGAGGGCGACGACCTCGCCCTCGCCGACGGTCAGGCTGATGCCCTTCAGCGCCTCGATGGCGCCGTAGCAGACGCGCAGGTCGCGCAGTTCGAGCAGCGCGGGTGCCGCGGCCACGCCCTCCGGCGCCGGCTCCTTCTCCAGTCCCACGCCGCTCACGGCCGCTCCTCCTCGTCCCCGGTGCCCGCGGGCTCCGCCTGCTCGGCCACCATCTCCGCGACGGCGGCCCGGTCCTCGTCCGCGGACGCGCCGAGGTACGCCTCGATCACCGCCGGGTCCTGCTGGACCTCCGCCGGGGTGCCCTCGGCGATCTTCTTGCCGAAGTTCAGCACCACCACCCGGTCCGCGACCGACATCACCAGCTTCATGTCGTGCTCGATCAGCAGCACGCTCACGCCCAGCCGGGTGTTGATCTCCCGGATCAGGGCCTCCAGGTCCCGCTTCTCCGTCGGGTTGGTACCCGCCGCCGGCTCGTCCAGCAGCAGCACTTCGGGATCGGTCGCCAGCGCCCGGGCGATCTCCAGACGCCGCTGCTCGCCGTAACTCAGCGACGAGGCCAGCTCGTTGAGCCGCCCTTCGAGGCCGACGAAGGTCAGCACCTCGTGCGCCTTGCGGTCGCCGGCCCGCTCGTCGCGGCGGGCGTTCGGCAGGCCCAGCATGATGGAGATGGCGTCGGTCTTCTGCCGCGTCTCGGCGGCGATCTTCACGTTCTCCAGCACGGTCAGCGCGCCGAACAGCCGGATGTTCTGGAACGTCCTGGCCACTCCGAGGCGGCTCACCTTGTGCGGCTTCCGCCCGCGCAGCTCGTGGGCGCCGCCCGCGCGGGGGCGGAAGGTGATGGTGCCCTCCTGCGGCACGTACGCGCCGGTCAGCGAGTTGAACAGGGACGTCTTGCCCGCGCCGTTGGGGCCGATGACCGCCAGGATCTCGCCGCGGCGCATGCGCAGCGCCACGTCGTCCAGGCTGGTCAGGCCGCCGAAGCGCAGCGTGACGCCGGACGCGTCGAGCACGTCGTCGGCCGTCGCCGCCGGCTCCGCCGCCGCCGTGGTCAGCTCCGCCGTCATCCCCGCACACCTCCCGGCCGCGCGCCGAGCGCGTCGGCGCCGCCGACGCCTTCCTCGGCCATCTTCAGTTCGTGCTGCCGCCGCCGCGAGGGCCACAGGCCCTGCGGACGGTAGATCATCATGACGACCAGCAGCGCGCCCAGGTACATGTACCGGTCCTGCGGATCGACGCGGTCCCGCAGGAACTGCGGCAGCCACACCAGGATCGCGGTGCCGACGAGCACGCCCGGGATCGAGCCCATGCCGCCGAAGACGACGTAGGCCAGGGCCAGCACGGAGAACAGCACCACGAACTGCTCGGGGTTGACGAACGCCTGCTTGCTCGCGTAGATCACCCCGGCGATACCGGAGGTGGACGCGCCGATGGCGAACGCCAGCAGCTTGAACCGCACGGTGTCCACGCCCGTCGCCGCCGCGGCGACCTCGTCCTCGCGGATCGCGGTCCAGGCGCGGCCGATCCGCGAGTGCTCCAGCCGCAGGAAGAGGACGAGGATCACGCAGACGAAGCCCAGCTGGAGCCAGTAGTACGGCACCGGGTCCAGCGCCCACTCGTAGTGCCAGAACCCGAGGTCGATGGAGAAGCGGTCGAGGCCGTTGGCGCCGCGCGTGCCGCCGGTCAGCTCCGGGGAGTTCTTCGCCACCAGGTAGACGATCTCGTGGAAGCCGAGCGTCACGATGGCGAGGTAGTCGCCGCGCAGCCGCAGCGTGGGCGCGCCCAGCAGGACGCCCGCGACGAGACAGGTGAGCACGGCCAGCGGGATCACCAGGAAGTTGTTCAGCTCGACGGGCGGCTCGACGGGCAGGCCGCCGGTCCAGTACGCGGAGCTGTAGGCGCCGATCGCGAAGAACGCGATGAAGCCCAGGTCCAGCATGCCCGCCCAGCCGATGACGACGTTCAGCCCGATGGCGAGCAGGACGTAGACGCCGATCTGGTCGACCAGCACCTGCTGCCAGAACGTGGTCACCGTCAGCGGCAGCACGATCAGCACCACCAGCAGCGCGGCGAGCGCGCCCCAGCGGTACAGGCGCTGCCCGAGGAGCCGGGCGGAGACCTCCCGGACCGTCCCGGCGGGCCGGGCGGTGCTCTCCCGGAGGCGGGCGCCGGCGCGGGCGACCGCGTCGCCCCGGAACTCGCGGATCAGCCAGACCAGCAGGGCCGCGCCGACCCAGAGCGCGACGCCGCCGCCCGTGAAGTTCTGCTCCAGGGCGTGGAAGAGGTCGTTGCGCACGCCCTGTTCGCCGGTGACCTGTGCCATCACCACGGCGAGCGCGAGCAGCGCGCCCAGCCGGCGCCACCTGGGCCGCTGGTACCACGCGCCCCGGCGGAGCCTGGCCGCCGCGGACAGCGGCGCCTTGCCCGCCGCCGCCGTCGTCGTCGTGCCGCCGCTCATGCCGTCCTCCCCACGCGCTCGCCCAGCAGACCGGTCGGGCGGAACATGAGCACGAGCACCAGCGCGGCGAACGCGCCGACGTAGCGCCAGGCGTCGCCCCACAGCTCGACGGTGAACGACTCGACCACGCCCAGTGTCAGGCCGCCCAGCATGGCGCCGCGCACATTGCCGATGCCGCCGAGCACCGCCGCCGCGAAGGCGGTGATGCCGGGCAGGAAGCCCATCGTGTAGTCGACCTGGAGGTTGGTGCCGAAGAGGAAGCCCGCCACGCCGCCCATCAGGCCGCCGAGCACGAACGTCCGGGACACCACCTTGTCGATGTCCACGCCCATCAGCGACGCGACCTCCGGGTCCTGCGCCACTGCCCTGATGCCCGAGCCCAGCTTGGTGCGGTTCACCACGAGGTCGACGGTGACCAGCATCAGCACGCCGGTCAGCACGATGATGAACTGGGTGACGCTGACCGGGGCGCCGAAGACCTCGAAGAGCTTCTTGTTCTCGTACATCGAGGGCATCTTGATCGGGTACCGCCCGAACAGCTTGCCCGCGAGGTTGTAGAGGAAGAACGAGGCGCCGATCGCCGTGATGAGGAAGACCAGGCGCGGGGCGTTGCGTCTGCGGAGCGGCAGATAGGCGGCCTTCTCCAGGCCGAACGCGACCGCGCCGCCGAGCACGGCCCCCGCGCCGATGCCGGTCAGCACGTAGACGACGGACTGCGGGCCGGTGGGGTCGGCGGCCGGTTCCACGAGGGTCAGGGCTATGAGGCCGCCGAACCCGCCGGACATGAAGACCTCGCTGTGCGCGAAGTTCAGGAGCTGGAGCACGCCGTAGACGAGCGTGTAACCGATGGCGATGACGGCGTAGAGCGAGCCGAGCACCACTCCCAGGACGAGAACGTCCCAGCTGTCGGAAAGGGACATAGGACTGACTTCCTTGTGGGGGCGAGGGCGGGCCGGCGGGTCCCGGCCCGGCGGGGCGGAGCGGGGTCGCGCCCGCCGCCGCCGGGTCCGGGCGTCCGTCAGCCGGTCACCTCGTCGGTGCCGCCCAGGTAGGAGATCACGCCCTCCTCGACCCGGTAGAAGAAGACCGCGTCGTTGGCGAACTCACCGTTCTCGTCGAACGTGAACGTCTTGGTGAGGCCCTGGTACTCGACCCCGGCCAGCGCGTTGTACAGCTCCTCGCGGGACGGGGCGCCGCCCAGCTCCGCGATCTGCGCGATGATCATGTTGGTGATGTCGTACGCCTCCGCGGAGTACGTGCCCGGCGCCAGGCCGAACTCCTCCTCGTAGCGCTCGGCGAAGTCCGCGAGGCCCTCCTCCTCGGCCGCGTCGGTGCACGGGCAGGTGAGGTACCAGCCCTCGGCGGCGTCGCCCGCGAGGTTGATCAGCTCCTCGTCCTTGGAGCCGTCGCCGGAGATGCCGATGCCGTCGAAACCGGCCTCCTGGAGGCGGGTGGCGAACGGCCCGAGCGCCTCGTAGTAACCCGCGTAGACCAGGGCGTCCACACCGGACTCCACCACGGTGCGGGCGGCGTTGCTGTAGTCGACGGTCTCCGCGGGGACGCTGTCGTGCTCGACGTCGATGCCGGCCTCGGTCAGGCCCGCCACCGCGACCTCGGCCAGGCCCTCGCCGTACGGGGTCACGTCGTCGATCACCATGACGCTGTCCACGCCGTCCTGGCCGGCGAGGAATTCGGCCATCGCGCTGCCCTGCGCGTTGTCGTTGGGCACGGCGCGCAGGAAGGTGCCGAAGTCCTGCTCGGTCAGGGTCGGGTTGGTCGCGGAGGGCGTCACCGCGGCCAGTCCGGCCTGGCCGTAGAGCGGGGCGGAGACCTCGGTCGGGCCCGAGAAGGCGGGGCCGACGACGGCGACCACGTCGGGGTCGTCGATGGCGCTCTGCGCGGCGGTCGTGGCCTCGGTCTCGGAGCCCTGGTCGTCGGCGGCGAAGTACTCCAGCTCGAAGTCGTAGTCGCCGGAGGCATTGGCCTCGTTGATCGCGAGCTGGACGCCGCGCTCCATATTCTCGCCCAGGCCGACATTCTGGCCGGAGAGCGGTCCCTGATAGGCGATCTTGATGGTCGAACCACCGTCGTCACTACTGCAACCGGTGAGCAACAGCGCCCCGGCCGCGACGGGTATCGCGAGCCTCACGATGGATTTGTTGAGCACTTCGAAAACCCCCTGGAGCGAGCCAGACGTGTCGTCACCGCACAGTGCCCATGTGGCTGTGGCACACCGGCGCGGCGTGCAGCGGAATCTATTGCCCCACGAGCTGCACGGACACACTGTCGCGACAGATGTGATCGCCTCGTGACCTCTGGCACACGCCGGTAACAGAACACGCGTGACCGGTGAGCGGACGATCCGGACAAGACCAGCGCATCCCGGACCGGGGTACTCCGCACAAGCAAAGCGCGCCCGGGCACAAGTCCCGGGCGCGCTCCGTCCGCTCGCGCGACGCCCGCACGTCGCGCGGTGCCGTTACTTCTGCTGCTGCTTCTGGCGCTTCTCCTCCGCGTCCTGGATGACGGCCTCCGCGACCTGGTGCATGGACAGGCGGCGGTCCATCGACGTCTTCTGGATCCAGCGGAACGCGGCGGGCTCGGTCAGGCCGTACTGGGTCTGCAGGATGCTCTTGGCGCGGTCCACGAGCTTGCGGGTCTCCAGCCGCTGCGCGAGATCCGCGACCTCCTTGGTGAGGGTCTTCAGCTCGTTGAAGCGGGAGACGGCGATCTCGATGGCGGGCACCACGTCGCTCTTGCTGAAGGGCTTCACCAGATACGCCATCGCCCCGGCGTCCCTGGCCCGTTCGACCAGGTCGCGCTGGGAGAAGGCGGTCAGCATCAGGACGGGCGCGATGGACTCGCCCGCGATCTTCTCGGCGGCGGAGATGCCGTCCATGACGGGCATCTTCACGTCGAGGATCACCAGGTCGGGCGTGAGCTCGCGGGCCAGCTCGACGGCCCGCTGCCCGTCGCCGGCCTCCCCGACGACGGTGTACCCCTCCTCCTCCAGCATCTCCTTGAGGTCGAGGCGGATGAGGGCCTCGTCCTCGGCAATGACGACGCGGGTGACGTCGGGCGGGACATGAGCGCTGTCCGCCGCTCCGGGGGGTGTCGCCGGGGCGGTGGGCTCGTCAGGGACGTCGGGGGTGCTCACGATGCTCCTGTCGTTCTCTGCCAGGTAGGGGCACTCATGAGAGTACTAGTCAGCGCCGTCGGGGAAGCCGCTAGACTGACCGGGCGCCACTGGAGCCGGGTTGGTGGAACGGCATACACGGAGGTCTCAAACACCTCTGCCCGTGAGGGCTTGCGGGTTCGAATCCCGCACCCGGCACCTCGTCGTCACCCCTTGTCGCCTTTTCCGGCGATTCGCGCGCCGCGGCGGCATCCGGCCCGCACGCGATCCATGCACGATGCGTGCGCGATCCGTGTGCGCGGCATGTGAGGATGCCCACACCGGCTCAGCGGGGTGCGTCGTCCTCCCCGACATGGTGGACCCGGACCAGGTTCGTGGTGCCGGGCGTGGACGGCGGGGAACCGGCCGTCATCACCACGAGGTCGCCCCGGAGACAGCGGCCGAGGCGCAGCAGTTGCTCGTCCATCTGCGCCACCATCTCGTCGGTGGTCTGCACGGTCGGCGCCAGGTGGCTCTCCACGCCCCAGGTCAGCGTGAGCTGGGCGTGCGTGGCCGGGTCCGGCGTGAAGGCGACCACCGGGATCGGTGAGCGGTACCGCGACAGGCGGCGGGCGGTGTCGCCGCTCTGCGTGAAGGCGACGAGCAGCCGGGCGCCGAGGAAGTCCCCGATCTCGGCGGCGGCACGGGCGACGGCGCCGCCCTGGGTGCGGGGCTTGCCCGCCTCGGTGAGCGGCGACAGGCCGCGCGCGAGGATCTCCTCCTCGGCCGCGACGACGATGCGGCTCATGGTGCGGACGGTCTCGATCGGGTACCGGCCGACGCTGGTCTCGCCGGAGAGCATCACGGCGTCGGTGCCGTCCAGGACGGCGTTGGCGACGTCGGACGCCTCGGCGCGGGTGGGCCGCGAGGAGTCGATCATCGAGTCGAGCATCTGGGTGGCGACGATGACCGGCTTCGCGTTGCGCTTGGCGAGCTGGACGGCGCGCTTCTGCACCATCGGCACGTCCTCCAGCGGGACTTCGACGCCGAGGTCGCCGCGGGCGACCATGATGCCGTCGAAGGCGTCCACGATGCTCTGGAGGTCCGCCACGGCCTGGGGCTTCTCGACCTTGGCGATGACCGGCAGGAACCGGCCCTCCTCGGCCATGACGCGGTGGACGTCCTTGATGTCGTCGCCGCTGCGCACGAACGACAGCGCGATCACGTCGACCCCGGTGCGCAGGGCCCAGCGCAGGTCCTCGACGTCCTTGCCGGACAGGGCCGGAACGGAGACGGCGACGCCGGGCAGGTTGAGCCCCTTGTGGTCGGAGACCAGGCCCCCCTCGACCACGCGGGTGCGGACGTCGGAGCCCTCGACGGCGGTGACTTCGAGGGCCACGCGGCCGTCGTCCACGAGAATGCGCTCGCCCGGGGAGACGTCGCCGGGCAGGCCCGCGTAGGTGGTGCCGCAGCGGTTCTGGTCGCCGGCGATGTCGTCGGCGGTGATGACGAATTCGTCCCCGTTTTCGAGCAGGACCGGCCCTTCGAGGAACGTGCCGAGCCGGATCTTCGGCCCCTGCAGGTCGGCGAGAATTCCGATGCTCCGCCGCTTTTCCAGGGCGGCGCGGCGCACACGCTGGTACCGCAGCTCGTGCTCGGCGTGGCTGCCGTGGCTCAGGTTGAGCCGCGCCACGTCCATACCCGCCTCGACCAGCGCGGCGATACGCTCGTATGAGTCGGTGGCGGGGCCAAGTGTGCAAACGATTTTCGCTCGGCGCATACCGACAACTCTATGAGTTACCAGCCAGTAGAGAGATATCGGAAAGCAACCACTCGGCGGCCATCTTTTAAAGAGACGCCCACAACTCAAGAATGAGCGCGGCGCCGCTCTTCTGAGCTTTTTTGGTGGGTTCCCTTATCGGGGAGATAGGTGCCCCGCTCCCGGCACGGGGAAACGTTGCTCCGGAACGGCCGGTCGGGCCGCCGCGGGCCGCCGCAGCCCGAAGGTGGTGAACGCGCCGCGCTCCGGCAGCGCGTAACGCTCTTCGCCGGTCAGCGCGTTGAGGATGGTGGCGCCGCGGTGCGCGACCAGGCCGAGGTCGGGGGCGCCGACGCCGTGGGTGTGGCGCTCGGCGTTCTGGACGAAGACCGTGCCGCCGACGTCGGGGTCGAGGTCGAGCCGGTAGTGCGCGTCCACCCGGGGCCGGCCGGCGGCGTCGCGGCGGATCGCGGGGGCGATCCCGGCGAGCAGCGGGTCGAGGGGCCGCTCCCGGTACCCGGTGGCCAGGACCAGGGCGTCGGTGAGCAGGCGCCCGCGCTCGCCCTGGTCGGCGTGGTCGAGGTGCAACTCCAGCCGGGTGGTGCCGACCCGGCCGGCCGTGCGGACGGTGACCCCGGGGGTGAGGACCGCGTCCGGCCAGCCGCCGTCCGCGCCGCGCCGGTACAGCTCGTCGTGGATGGCGGCGATCGTCTCGTGGTCGATGGCCTTGTGCAACTGCCACTGCGCGGTGACGAGCCGGTCCCGGACGGGCTCGGGCAGGGCGTGGAAGTACCGCGTGTAGTCGGGGGTGAAGTGCTCCAGGCCGAGCTTGCTGTACTCCATGGGCGCGAACGCCGGGCTGCGGGTGAGCCAGTGCAGCCGCTCCTGCCCGGCGGGCCTGCGGCGCAGCAGGTCGAGGAAGATCTCGGCGCCCGACTGCCCGGAGCCGACGACGGTGATGTGGCCCGCCGCCAGCAGGCGTTCGCGGTGGTCGAGGTAGTGGGCGGAGTGGACGACGGGGGCGGTCGCGGCGGCGGGCGCCTCGGTGAGGGGGCGCAGGGCCTCGGGGACGTAGGGGGCGGTGCCGATGCCCAGCACCAGGTTCCGGGCGTGGACGCGGCCGACGGCCTCCGCCTCCCCGGCCGGGCCGAGGCGGGTGAAGTCGAGGTCGAAGACGGCGTGTTCGGCGTTCCAGCGGACGGCGTCGACGTGGTGGCCGAAGCACATCCCGGGCAGGCGGCGGCTGACCCAGCGGCAGTAGGCGTCGAACTCGGCGCGCGGGCTGTGCGTGCGCTCCGCGAAGTAGAAGGGGAAGAGGCGCTGCTGGTGGCGCAGGTAGTTGAGGAAGGACCAGGGGCTGGTGGGGTCGACCAGGGTCACCAGGTCGGCCAGGAAGGGGACTTGGAGGCTGGTGCCCTCGATGAGGAGCCCGGGGTGCCAGTGGAAGGCGGCGTTCTGCTCGAACCAGGCGGTGCGCAGGTCGGGTTGGGCGTGGGCGAGGGCGGCGAGGGAGAGGTTGGCCGGCCCGATGCCGATGCCGGCCAGGTCCAGGGGGCGGCGGGGGTCGGGGTCCTCGGTCATCGGCGACTGCCCTTCGTCTGGGATCCGCGTGCGGACGTCGGCCACACGCTATGCGGCGCCCCCCGGCGGGGCGGGGCCGTCGATCACGGTTCCCCCGAAGGGGGTACACGGACGGCCCGCGACCGGTCACGTCGGGTAGCGTGAACGCCTTTGCCCGCGGCTGCCGCGCTCCGCCGCCCGGCGGTGCGGACGCCGCTTCCCGGGACTCCCGGGCGTCCGGCAGCTCGTCCCCGTGCTGCCGTCGTCCTGCTCGACGAGGCCCCCCACGATGACGGTCCGTCAGTGCCCGAGCACGCGCAACGCCCGGCGCAGATCGTCCAGTTGGTCGGCCAGCGCGCGGCGCAGGGCGGGGGTCGGGCCGGCCGGGCCCTCCGCGGCCAGGCACTCCTCGCCGAGCCGCAGCGTCTCCGGCTCGGTGAAGCCCCTCGGGAACGCCCAGCGGCCGGCGGCCACGGCCAGGGAGTGCCCCCGGCGGGCGGCCAGGGCGGTGGCGGCCGGGAAGTACCGCGCGACGTAGGGCGCCAGGAGTCCGCGCTGCTCGGGGTGCCAGAAGCCCTCGGCGGTGGCGATGAACAGGTAGTTGGACAGGCGGTCGGCCGGGTCGAACATGGCCTCCCAGGCCGCCTCCTTCGCCCCGGGATCGGGGAGGGCGGCGCGGCAGCGGGCGGCGCTCTCCTCGCCCGTTGCGGTCGGGTCGCGGTCGGCCTCGGCCCGGATCTCCTCGGCGGTGGTGGCGCCGAGGACGGCGAGGCGGTGCAGGACGTGCCAGCGCAGCTCGGGGTCGAGGGCCGGGCCGCCGGGGACCGTTCCGGCGTCCCACCAGGCGCGCAGTTCCTCGGGCGAGGTGGCGGCGCCGACGGCGGCGCGGGCGGCGATCAGGCGGCGGGCCGGGTCGGTGACGTCGGGACCGAGGAGGCGGTGCGCCAGCCCGGCGAGGGTGGCCAGGGCGGCGGGGCGGCGATCGGGGGCGAGGAAGAGGTCCGCGATCCGGCCGAGCGCGAAGCCCAGGACGCCCTGCACGATGGCGGTGGACGGCTCGGCCGGGAGGTGGCGGGCGGCGGTCTCCAGGTAGGCCGCGGGGTCGAGTTCGCCGTCGCGGACCATGTCGCGGGCCGCGTTCCACACCACCGTGCGGGTGAGCGCGTCCGGGAGCGTGGACAGGGTGCGCTGGGCGGCCTCCCAGGAGGCGGGGTCGAGGCGGACCTTGGCGTAGGTGAGGTCGCCGTCGTTGACCACGAGGAGCGCGGGGCGGGGGCCGGGGAAGGTGTGCTCGGAGACGGCGACGGTCCCGGCCGGGGTCCCGGTCCCGGTCCCGCTCCCGGCTCCGGCGGGCAGTTCGATGTCGTGCCGCTCGCGGAGGGTGGCCAGGCCGTCGGCCGTCGTCTCGTAGGCCCCGAGCAGCAGCCGGTGCGGGCGGCCCCCGGCGTGGGTCAGGCGCACCCGCCAGCCGTCGCCGTCCCCGGTCACCTCCGGGGTGAGGGTGTCGGGGCCGCTGGTGCGCAGCCAGGCGTCGGCCCACGCGGGGACCGGACGCCCGGAGGCGCGGGCCATGGAGTCGATGAAGTCCGCGAGGGTGGCGTTGCCGAAGCGGTGGCGGGCGAAGTGGTCGTTGATCCCGGCCAGGAAGTCGGCCTCGCCGAGCCAGGTGACGAGCTGGCGGAGCGCGGAGGCGCCCTTGGCGTAGGAGATGCCGTCGAAGTTGAGCCAGGCGGACGCGGTGTCGGGCACGGCGTCGGCGGCGGGCGCGACGGGGTGGGTGGAGGGGCGCTGGTCGGCCTCGTAGCCCCACGCCTTGCGGCTGAGGGCGAACTCGGTCCACGGGCGGTGGCCGGTGGCCTCGGTGAGGACCTGGTACCCCATGTACTCGGCGAACGACTCGTTGAGCCAGATGTCGTCCCACCAGCGGAGGGTGACCAGGTCCCCGAACCACATGTGGGCCATCTCGTGCGCGATGACGACGCCGCGCGTCTCGCGCTCGGTGTCGGTGACGGCGGAGCGGTAGACGAAGTCGTCGCGGAAGGTGACCAGTCCGGGGTTCTCCATGGCGCCCGCGTTGAACTCCGGGACGAACGCCTGGTCGTAGGAGTCGAACGGGTAGGGCTCGTCGAAGATCTCGTGGTACCGGTCGAAGCAGCGGCGGGTGATGTCGAAGATCTCCTCGGCGTCCTTGTCGAGGTACTCGGCCAGCGAGCGCCGCACGTGGATGCCGAACGGGAGGCCCGCGTGCTCGGTGGTCACCGAGTGGTAGGGACCGGCGGCGACGGCCATCAGGTAGGTGCTGATCGGCGGGGTCGTCGCGCAGCGCCAGCGGCCGGGCTCGCCGGGGACGGGGGTCGCGACGCCGTTGGCGAGCACGGTCCAGTCCGGCGGCGCGGTGACGGTGACGTCGAAGGCGGCCTTGAGGTCGGGCTGGTCGAAGGCGGCGAAGACCCGCGGGGCCTCGGACAGGCAGCACATGGAGTACAGATAGGTGAGCCCGTCGGCCGGGTCGGTGAAGCGGTGCATGCCCTCGCCGGTGCGGGAGTACGCCATGTCGGCGCGGACGCGCAGCTCGTGCTCGCCGGGGGCCAGCCCGGTCAGCGGCAGCCGGTCGCCGGCCAGGTCCGCCGGGTCGAGGTCACGGCCGTCGAGGGTGGCGCCGTGCAGCGTGACGGGCCGCAGCTCGGCGAACGTGTCGCCGCCCTCGCGCGCGGTGAAGCGGATGACGGTGGTCGAGGCGAACGTGTCGGCGCCGCGGGTGAAGTCCAGGTCGATCGCGTAGCTCTGGACGGCGAGGAGACGGGCGCGTGCTTCCGCTTCGTGGCGTGTCAGAGGGGGCATGGGGGCCATGGTGCCCCAGTGCCGCCGCCGTTGTCGTCAGCTTTCGCCGCTCGTGCGGCCGGCGAGGGTCTCGTGGTGGCGGATCACCTCGGCGATGATGAAGTTGAGCAGCTTCTCCGCGAAGCCGGGGTCGAGGTTCGCGCTCTCCGCGAGCTGCCGCAGCCGCGCGATCTGCCGGGCCTCGCGGGCCGGGTCGGCGGCGGGGAGGTCGTGCTCGGCCTTCAGACGGCCGACGCGCTGGGTGCACTTGAAGCGTTCGGCGAGCATGTGGACGACGGCGGCGTCGATGTTGTCGATGCTTTCGCGCAGTCGCGTCAGCTCCGCGCGCACGTCGTCGTCGAGGTCGTCGATGCGGGTCATGAGGTCACCCTATGCTGCGGGAATGATCGCCACGCTTCAGTGCACCGTTGTGGACTGTCCGGATCCGGCCGGACTCGGTCGTTTCTACCGGGAGATCCTGGGGTGGGAGCTGGACGAGAGCGACCCGGAGTGGGTCACCCTCACCTCCCCCGAGGGCTTCCGGCTGGCCTTCCAGCTCGCCCCCGACCACCGACCGCCGCGCTGGCCGGACCCGGAGCACCCGCAGCAGTTCCACCTCGACTTCGACGTGCCGCGCCGCGCGGACGTGGAGCGGGCCCGGGAGCAGGTGACGGCGCTGGGCGCGACGTTCCTCCACGACAGCGGCGGCGCCCACCGCGGCCACCTGGTCTTCGCGGACCCGGCGGGGCACCCGTTCTGTCTGTGCTACGGCCAGATGTGAGCGTCACCCCTCGGCACCGAAGCGCTCCTCGTTCTCCTGGCAGGGCGTCGCCTTCAGCGCCTCGGTCATGAGCGGCTGGATGAGATCCGACAGCACCCGGACGGATTCGTCGTCGTCGCCGGGGTGGTCGGTCTCCAGAGTGACCAGCAGAGTGTCGATGCGGTTCGAGCTCAAAACCCCAGGCACCGTGCAGGGCGCCTTCGCCATGGCCACCCCGGGCCAGACCAGGGCATCGAATTCCCCGGGCACACTCTCCGCGTCGCTCATCTCCACATCGGTGGACAGATCGACAACGGCATGCTCGAACTCATCGGTGCCGTCCGCGTTGATTCGAACGAACTCATCGTCATCGACGGACAGCGAGCAGTACCTGGTGGCCGTACCGTCGCTGAAATCGTCGAACGACATCCCGACCTGCAATTCGGAACCATTCGGGAAAAGCGGCTCGTAGAGGTCCTCCGCCAGACTCAGGCCGCAGAATTCAGACGGCAGGGCGTAACTCCGCTCCTCCGACCCCACATCGCAGGCCACAACGCCCCAGGACAGCACCACGAGACCTACACCCACGCTCACGAATCGACGCATACCCGACTCCCCGCTATTCTCCGGCCGACTCCGGTGGCCGCCAGGCGATGTTCGTACCGAAACGCTCAAATACCGCCCTGTCAGCCGCATTGCGCAGATGGGCTCGATCACTCTCCTCATACCTACCCTGGCTGGCGACATTGACCGCATTCTCCGCCGATTCCACAGCGGCCTGGTATCCCTGGTCGTACGCGTTTCCGGCCTCTTGAGCCGCCTCTTCACTGTTGTCCCGTTCCAGGGTGGAAAAGATACTGTCCGCCAGCTCGCCCACACCCCACTCAATGACGGGTCCGGCGACCGGGTACCTTTCGGCCACCCTGCCGACTGCTTCATCGAGCACGACACTGGTCCATTGCTGAATCGTGTCGAGCCGGTTGTTGTATTCCTCGTCGCCCGCGATCCCTGCCTCATAGACAGCGTTGGCACGAGCCTCGCTCATGATCCCGGCCATCTGCGCTCCGGGCGCCACGGCATCTCCCACGTAATCGCCTCGGCTGATCCCTTCCGGAAGTTCCTCGGTCATCGCCAGGTCAACGGCAAGCGCCGTGTATGCCTGCTGCGCGCCGGTGATGATCCCGTGGGACTCGGCGTCCCTGCCCAACTGGCTGAGAAACGCGGGAAGATCCGCGTTGGTCAGGTCCACGATGCCTTCCGCCGCATCGTTGATCTCCAGGCCGCTCAACTCGGCCTGAAAATCGCCCATGTACGCCGCCGTCATCCGGGCCAGGTCCGGGCGGAGGGTGGCGAAGGTGCCGCCGTCGGCGATCAGGGCGGCCTCGTCCGCGGAGAATGTCTCGACCACCTCCTGCATGATGTTCGCGCCCTGCGGCGTCAGGTTCAGGCCGTCGACGGACGGGTCGGAGCCGGCGGGGACGCCCGTGGTGGCGGCCTGGAGGGCGGCGCCCAGTCCGCTCATCGCGCCCGCTTCGGCGATGTTCGTCGTGGACACCCCCATGGACATCGAGAGGTGATCCCAGTCGCGTTCGGTCAGCAGGTAGTTCAGCCTGTCGTTCCCGCTCACCGGCTCCAGGTAATGGGCGGCCACCTCCGGCTGTGCCCCCATCAGCCCCAGCATCGAGTCCAGCGGATCGACCGCGAACCACTCGTCCTCCTCGGCGTCGAGTCCGTCGATCGCGGTGTCGTCCGTGCCCAGTCGCCAGATGTCCGGGTCGCCGTCCTGTTCCGGGTCCTCGGCGGCGCGGATGCCGTCCGCGAGGTCGTGCAGGAAGCGCTCCGAGTACTCCCGGTCGCCCGCCTCCAGGACTGTGGCGAGCACCTGGTAGCCGCGCACGTCGTCCCGCTCGGTCAGCGCGTTCACCTCGTACTCCGCCGTCCCGGCCGCACGCAGCTCGTCCATGAACTCCGTGTAGAAACGCCCCTCCGCCGTCTCCGCCCACTCCGCGTACTCCGGGGTGCCCGGCTCGTGCGTCTCCACTTGTGTGGCCGTGTCCAGGGCGAGGGCGAGGTGCCCCCGGAGCTGTTCGAAGGCGCGGCGCGTGTCGTCGTCGTCCGCCGCCAGGCCGCCGGTGATCTGCGCGGCGGCGGCGACCACGCCCTGCCCGCCCAGCGCGTCCATCAGCGCGCGGGAGAACGCGGGGTCGTCGGCCCGCAGGTCGAGCAGGTGGTTGAGCTCGGCCACCTCTTCCCCGGACAGCTCGTCCCCGTCCGCCAGCCGGGACAGCAGGTCCTCGGCCCGCGAGCTGTCCCGCGTCGCACCGTTGAAAATGCCCGAGAGCCTGCCGTCGTCCCCTTCGGCGATGTTCGTCAGCCGCTGCCTGAGGCGCTGGTCCACCTCGTTCACCGCTTCCACCGCCCGGTCCAGGGCGGCCTGCCAGTCGTCCTGCTCGGCGAGGATGCCGCCCATCTCGGGGTCGTTGGGCCAGTCGGGATTCGCCTCCACGAACCCCCGGTAGTTGACGAGGAAGCCGGTCTCCCTGATCTCCGCCACCCGCCGTTCCAGCGCCTCCCGCGCGGCGATCAGCTCGGCCCGGCCCTCACGGATCACCTCGGCCAGCATCCGGGCCTCTTCGGTCGCCGCGTCAAGCTCGCCCCCGGTCTCGGAGAACTGCCGCCGTGCGAAGTCCCCGCTCTCCCCCGACCACACCTCGACGGACAGCCCGGCGACCTCGGCCCGGTAGCCGTCCGCCACTCCGGCGAATCCCTCCGAGGCGACGTCCAGCTCGTTCGCCGCCGTCTCCAGGGCGCCGAAGTCCTGCTCCATGATCTCCTGGTAGCTCGGCACGGGCCCGTTCACTCCCCGTCGTCCGGCAGACTGAACTGGAACGTCCCGCTGCCTTCCGGGTCGCCCACCTGGCGCATCTCGTACAAGATTTCCTGGTCCTGCCCCTGGAACGAGCCGGCCGTGGCGCGCAGCGCCTCCACCTCGGCGCGCAACTGCGTGTTCAGCGCGGCGGTCTTGCGCACCCACGCCTCCGCCACGGTGAGCAGTCCGGCACCGGTCTCCCAGTCGCTCATCCGGGCCGCCGCCACCGCCATCTCGTCGTCCGGACGGGTGGCCGCCCGTAACGCCCGTGGCATCAGCTCCTGTTCCAGAACGTCGGCCGCCGCGCGCTGTGCCTCCCAGGACACGACGAGATCCCCGCCCGCGCCGGCGCCTCCGCCGTCCGAACTGTTCAGCCGGGTCCGCGCGATCTCATCCCGCGCGTCGGCCTGTAACCGGGCCCATTCCTCGTCGAACGCGTCCGCCATGCGGTCCCCCCGAGTCTGTGCCTGCACACACGCTGTCAGCCTACCGTCGCACGCTTGGTCAAAGTGGCTCATCGGTACGGACGTTGGGACCCCGCAGGGCTCCGGGTCTCAGCGGATGGCGCCTGCCGCGAGGCCGCTTGCCAGGCGGTGCTGGACCAGGACGAAGAAGACCAGGACCGGCAGGGTGATCAGGGTGGAACCGGCCATGACCGCGCCCCAGTCGGTGCTGTATTCGCCGAAGAAGCGGTGCAGGCCGACCGCCGCCGTGTACGTGCTGTCGTCCTGCATGAAGGTGAAGGCGAAGACGAACTCGTTCCAGGCGACGATGAACGCGAAGACGCTGGTGGCGACCAGGCCGGGGGCCACCAGCGGCAGCAGGATCGTGCGGAACATCCGCCACCAGTCGCAGCCGTCGAGGTACGCGGCCTCCTCGATCTCCCGCGGTACGGCCGCCACGAAGCCGCGCAGCGTCCAGATCGCGAAGGGGAGGGAGAACGCCAGGTAGACGATGGTCAGCCCGAGCAGGCTGTTGAGCAGTTCCAGGTCCCGCATCTGGATGAACAGCGGGATGACCAGCGCCTCCAGCGGCACCATCTGCACGACGAGGATCATCACCAGCATCTGGGTGCGCAGCCGGAACCGGAACCGGGCCACGGCGGTCGCCGCGAACAGGGCCAGCAGCCCCGACAGGACGACCGTGCCGAGGCCCACCAGCGCGGAGTTGAGGAGATAACGGCCGAACTCGCCGGTGTCCAGCACGTACCGGAAGTGGTCGAGGGTGAAGCCGGAGGGCAGCACCTCCGAACCCCGGTGGTCCGCCTCCGGGTCGAAGGCGGAGCTGACCATCCAGTAGACGGGGAAGAGGGTGAACGCCAGCAGGGCCGCGACGGCGATCCCGAGCCCGGCGCGGCCGGCCGTGGACGTGCGGTTCACAGCTCCTGGTCCTCCCTCGACAGCACCCTGACGTAGACGACCGTGATGGCCAGCAGCAGCAGGGTCAGCAGGACGGCGATGGCCGAGCCCGTGCCGTACTCGTTGTGCCGGAACGACTGCACGTACGACCAGACGCCGAGGTTGAGCACGTCCGGGTTGGAGCCGGAGCCGCCGGGCATCAGGTAGACCTGCGCGAAGACCTTGAAGTCCCAGATGGTCGACAGGATCGCGACCACCGCGAAGACCGGTCTGATGGTGGGCACGGTGATCCGCCAGAACCGCTGCCAGGCCGAGGCGCCGTCCATCAGGGCCGCTTCCGGCAGCTCCCGGGGGATGGTGAGCAGCGCCGCGTAGACGGTGATGGCGACGAACGGGAAGCCGTGGTGGACGACGTTCAGCGTCGCGATGGCGTAGAACGACCAGCGGTCGGTGAACCAGTTGGTCTCGCGCGGCTCGATCAGGCCCGCGCCGGCCAGCCCGTCGGAGACCACGCCGTCCAGCGGGTCGAAGATCCAGATCCACACGTAGGTCCCGGTCACGGCGGGCATGGCCCAGGCCGTCATGATCACGCTGGAGCAGACGATCCGCCAGGCGCGGCCCAGGCGTTGCAGCAGCAGGGCGACCAGGGTGCCCACGACGAGGGTGAGGACGACGCAGGCCCCGGCGAACAGGACCGTGTTGGGCAGGACCTGCTGCCACAGGAAGGGATCGCCCAGGATCTCCCGGTAGTTGTCGAGACCGGTGTACCGGGTCTCGCCGGTGTTCATCTCCCGCAGCCCGTAGTCCTGGAAGGACAGCATCACCACCCGCGCCAGCGGCCAGAGCAGCAGCAGCGCCAGCACGCCGAGGGCCGGGGCCAGCAGCAGCCAGGGCCGCAGGGCGCGGCGGGTCCGGGCCGCGCGGCAGGCGGCGGGCCGGGTCGTCTTCCGGAGGTCAGCCGCCAAAGGTCTCGTCCATGGCCGCCGCGGCCTCGTCGGCCGCCTCCCGCACGGACTGGTCGCCGGACAGGATGGACTGGAGCATCCCCTGGATGATCTGCTCCCCCTGCACCTGGCCGTACAGCTCGGTCACCGGAAGGCTGGCGCCCGCCCGCAGCATCTGCTCGGCGAACGGCGTGACCAGCGGGTCGTTCCGGGCGTGGACCTCCTCCAGCAGGGACTGCTGCCCGGGGAAGTACCCGGACTGGTCGGCCCAGGCGGCGGCGAAGTCGCCGGTGCTCATCATCGTGATGAGTTCCCAGGCGAGTTCGGGCTCGTCGCTGGTGAACTCCCCCAGGAGGGAGCCGCCGACGAAGGAGGGGCTGTAGCCGCCGTCGCGGCCGGGGATCGGCACGACCCCGATCCGGTCGGCCCAGGCGGGGTCGTCGTCGAGGAGGGTCCTGACCGTCCAGTTGCCGTTGATGACCATCGCGGCGTCGCCGTTCTGGAAGCTCTCCAACTGGTCGGTCTCCAGCCACGTTTCGGCCGCCGCGACCGACAGGCCGTGCTCGGTGGCGAGCGAGGTGTAGAACTCGATGCCCTCGACGGCCTCCGGCGAGTTGATCGTGGAGCGCCACTCGCCGTCCCCGGCCGGCTCGGCTATCTCGCCGCCGGCTCCCCAGATGAACGGGTCGACGGCGTACTCGGTGCCGCCGATGACCGGGAACGGGATCATGCCGGGCTCCAGCTCCTTGAGCCGGAGCGCCACGTCGCGTAACTCCTCCCACGTCGTGGGCGGCTGGAGATCGTGCTCGGCGAAGACGTCGGCGCGGTACATCAGGGCGCGGACGCCCGCGTACCACGGCATGCCGTAGACCGCGCCGTCGACCGTGCCCGCCTCGTACAGACCCGGCACCAGGTCGTCGCCGAGGCCGTCGGCCTCGATGTGCTCCGAGAGGTCGGTCAGCGCGCCCGCCGCGCCGAACTCCGGCGCCCAGGTGGTGCCGATCTCCGCGACGTCCGGGAGTTCGCCGCCCGCGATGGCGGTGGTGAACCGGTCGTGGGCGTCGGCCCACTGGATGAACTGGACATCCAGCTCCGCGCCCGTCCGCGCGGTGAACTCCGCCTCCAGCTCCTCGACGTACGGCCCGGCGTCGGGGTTGGTGCCTTCCATGATCCAGACTTCGAGGGTGGTGACGTCACCGCCGTCACCGCCGTCACCGCAGGCCGTGGCCGCGCCGAGGGCGAGCACGGCCGCGCCGGCGACCAGCCGCCGCGTCCGCGAGCGAGGGGAACGTCGCCTGGGCGTGGGGGAATTCCGCATGACCAGTCCCGTCTGTGAGGTCCGCAGATCATCGGGCCGGCTGAGCCTCGATGAGCGTCGATTGTGACAGCGCGGAGTTCACCCGGACCAGACGGTCGCATCACGGAACGGCACCGTTTGTGGGCTGGACCATTGGCGGCACGGAACGCGTGCGAACGCGAACGAGTCCGCACGCCGTTGTGCGGACCGTCTGTGGGGACCGGCGTCAGACCGCCAGCGCGCGGTCGGTCGGCCGGACCGGGTACGGCAGGGTGCTGTGGCCGGTCAGGTAGCGGTCCACGCCGCGCGCCGCCGCGCGGCCCTCCGCGATGGCCCAGACGATGAGCGACTGGCCGCGGCCGGCGTCGCCCGCCACGAACACGCCGTCCACGTTGGTGGCGTAGTCGGCGTCCCGCGCGATGTTGCCGCGCTCGTCCAGCTCCAGGCCGAACTGCCCGACCAGGCCGTTCTCCCGGTCGGTGCCGGTGAAGCCCATGGCCAGCGTGACCAGTTGGGCCGGGATACGCCGCTCGGTGCCCGGCTTCTGCGTCAGCTTGCCGTCCACGAACTCGACCTCGACCAGGTGCAGCCACTGCACGTTGCCGTCCTCGTCGCCCTCGAAGCGGGTGGTGGAGACGGAGTAGACCCGCTCACCGCCCTCCTCGTGGGCCGAGCTGACCTTGAACGTCATGGGGTACATCGGCCACGGCTGGTTCGCCGGCCGGTCCTCGCTCGGCCTGGGCATGATCTCCAGCTGCGTGACCGAGGCCGCGCCCTGCCGGTGCGCGGTGCCCACGCAGTCGGCGCCGGTGTCGCCACCGCCGATGACGACCACGTGCTTGCCCTCGGCGGAGATGGGCGGGGTGATGAAGTCGCCCTCCTGCACCTTGTTGGCCAGCGGCAGGTACTCCATCGCCTGGTGGATGCCGGTCAGTTCGCGGCCCGGCACCGGCAGGTCGCGCGCGGTGGTGGCACCGGCCGCGATGACGACCGCGTCGTACCGGTTGCGCAGCTTAGCCGCGTCGACGTCCCGGCCGACCTCCACGCCCGTGCGGAACTTGGTGCCCTCCGCCCGCATCTGCTCGATGCGGCGGTTGACGTGCCGCTTCTCCATCTTGAACTCGGGGATGCCGTACCGCAGCAGCCCGCCGATCCGGTCGGCGCGCTCGTACACCGCGACGGTGTGCCCGGCCCGGGTGAGCTGCTGGGCGGCGGCCAGCCCGGCCGGTCCCGAGCCGATGACGGCCACGGTCTTGCCCGACAGCCGCTCCGGCGGCTGCGGGGTGACCGAACCGGCCTCCCACGCCTTGTCGATGATGGTGACCTCGACGTTCTTGATGGTCACCGCGGGCTGGTTGATGCCCAGCACACAGGCCGACTCGCACGGCGCCGGGCACAGCCGCCCGGTGAACTCCGGGAAGTTGTTCGTGGCGTGCAGCCGCTCGCTGGCCGCCTGCCAGTCGCCGCGGTACGCGAGGTCGTTCCACTCGGGGATCAGGTTCCCCAGCGGACAGCCGTTGTGACAGAACGGGATGCCGCAGTCCATGCAGCGCCCGGCCTGCTTGCTGATGATCGGCAGCAGGGAGCCGGGAACGTACACCTCGTTCCAGTCCCTGACCCGCTCGGCGACGGGACGGCTCTTGGCGCCCTCGCGCTGGGTGGTGAGAAAGCCCTTCGGATCAGCCATGGGTCGCCGCCTCCATCATCTTCTCGTGGGTTTCGGACTCCGACAGTCCCGCTCGCTCGGCGGCGTCCTTGGCGGCGAGCACGGCCTTGTACGTGGTGGGCATGATCTTGCTGAAGCGGGCGAGGGCCGCGTCCCAGTCCTTCAGCAGCTTCCCGGCGACGGTGGACCCGGTCTCCTCGGCGTGGCGGCGGACCACCTCGTGCAGCCAGTCGCGGTCGGCCGCGTCCAGCTCCTCGACCTTGACGAACTCGGTGTTGACGTTCGCCGGGTCCAGGTCGACGACGAACGCGACACCGCCGGACATGCCGGCCGCGAAGTTGCGTCCGGTCGAGCCCAGCACGACGGCCCGGCCGCCGGTCATGTACTCGCAGCCGTGGTCGCCCACGCCCTCGGCGATCACGGTCGCGCCGGAGTTCCGCACGCAGAACCGCTCCCCGACCCGGCCCCGCAGGAAGATCTCGCCACTGGTCGCACCATAGGCGATGGTGTTGCCCGCGATGGTCGAGAACTCCGCCAGGTGGTCAGCGTTCCGGTCCGGCCGCACGATCAGCCGGCCGCCCGACAGGCCCTTGCCGACGTAGTCGTTGGCGTCGCCCTCCAGCCGCAGCGTGACGCCGCGCGGCACGAACGCGCCGAACGACTGCCCCGCCGAGCCGGTGAAGGTGATGTCGATCGTGTCGTCCGGCAGCCCGGCGCCGCCGAACTTCTTGGTCACCTCGTGGCCCAGCATGGTACCGACGGTGCGGTTGATATTGCGGATCGCGATCTGGGCGCGCACCGGCTGGGCGTCCTCCGGGCTGCTCGCGGACAGCGCGTCGGCGGACAGCCGGATCAGCTCGTTGTCCAGCGCCTTCGCCAGTCCGTGGTCCTGCTCGGTGGTCCGGTGCCGGGGAGCGCCCTCGGGCAGCTCGGGCACGTGGAGCAGCGGGGCCAGGTCCAGGCCCTGCGCCTTCCAGTGGTCCACGGCCCGCTCGACGTCGAGCAGTTCGGCGTGGCCGACGGCCTCCTCCAGCGTGCGGAAGCCCAGCTCGGCCAGCAGCTCGCGGACCTCCTCCGCGATGAACTCGAAGAAGTTCACCACGAACTCCGGCTTGCCGGTGAAACGTTCACGCAGCACCGGGTTCTGCGTGGCGATGCCGACCGGGCAGGTGTCCAGGTGGCAGACCCGCATCAGGATGCAGCCCGACACGACCAGCGGCGCGGTCGCGAAACCGAACTCCTCCGCGCCGAGCAGCGCCGCGATCAGCACGTCGCGCCCGGTCTTGAGCTGTCCGTCGGTCTGCACGACGATCCGGTCCCGCAGCCCGTTGAGCAGCAGCGTCTGCTGCGTCTCGGCCAGGCCCAGCTCCCACGGGCCGCCCGCGTGCTTCAGCGAGGTCAGCGGCGAGGCGCCCGTTCCGCCGTCGTGCCCGGAGATCAGCACCACGTCCGCGTGCGCCTTGGAGACGCCGGCCGCCACGGTGCCCACGCCGACCTCGGAGACCAGCTTCACGTGGACGCGGGCCGACGGGTTGGCGTTCTTCAGGTCGTGGATGAGCTGCGCGAGGTCCTCGATCGAGTAGATGTCGTGGTGCGGGGGCGGGGAGATCAGGCCGACGCCGGGCGTCGAGTGCCGGGTCTTCGCCACCCACGGGTAGACCTTGTGGCCCGGGAGCTGGCCGCCCTCGCCGGGCTTGGCGCCCTGGGCCATCTTGATCTGGATGTCGTCGGCGTTCACCAGGTACTCGCTGGTCACGCCGAAGCGGCCGGAGGCCACCTGCTTGATCGCGCTGCGCCGTCGCGGGTCGTAGAGACGGTCGGCGTCCTCGCCGCCCTCGCCGGTGTTCGACTTGGCGCCGAGCTGGTTCATGGCGATGGCCAGCGTCTCGTGCGCCTCCTGCGAGATGGAGCCGTAGCTCATCGCGCCGGTCGAGAACCGCTTGACGATCTCGCTGACCGGCTCGACCTCGTCCAGCGGCACCGGCGGGCGGGCGCCGTTCTTCAGCCGGAAGAGGCCGCGCAGCGTCATCAGCCGCTCGGACTGCTCGTTCACCCGCTGGGTGTACTGGCGGAAGATGTCGTACCGGCGCTCGCGCGTCGAGTGCTGGAGCCGGAAGACGGTCTCCGGGTCGAACAGGTGCGGCTCGCCCTCGCGCCGCCACTGGTACTCGCCGCCGATCTCCAGGTCCCGGTGGGCCGGGGCCACGCCGGTGGCCGGGTACGCCTTGGCGTGCCGGGCCGCGACCTCCTTGGCGATGACGTCGAGACCGGCGCCGCCGATCTTGCTCGTGGTGCCGTGGAAGTAGGTGTCGACGAACGCCTCGTCCAGGCCCACGGCCTCGAAGACCTGCGCGCCGCGGTAGGAGGCGACCGTGGAGATGCCCATCTTGGACATCACCTTCAGCACGCCCTTGCCCAGCGCCTTGATCAGGTTCCGGGTGGCGGTGGTCGTGTCGACACCGGAGAGGAACGTGCCGCGCGCGACCAGGTCCTCGACCGTCTCCATGGCCAGGTACGGGTTGACGGCGGCGGCGCCGTAGCCGATGAGCAGCGCGACGTGGTGCACCTCGCGCACGTCACCGGCCTCGACCAGCAGCCCGACCCGGGTCCGCTGCTTGGTGCGGATCAGGTGGTGGTGGACCGCCGACGTGAGCAGCAGGGACGGGATCGGCGCGTGCTCGGCGTCCGAGTGGCGGTCGGACAGCACGATGAGGCGGGCGCCGTCGGCGATGGCGGCGTCGGCCTCGGCGCAGATCGCGGTCAGGCGGTCGGCCAGGGCCTGCGCGCCGCCCGCGACCCGGTAGAGGCCGGAGAGCGTGACGGCGGCGAAGCCGGGCAGGTCGCCGTCGGCGTTGATGTGGATGAGCTTGGCCAGCTCGTCGTTGTCCAGCACCGGGAAGGGCAGGGTCACGCTGCGACAGGAGGCCGGGGTGGGCTCCAGCAGGTTGCCCTGGGGGCCGAGCGAGGACAGCAGGGAGGTGACCAGCTCCTCGCGGATGGCGTCCAGCGGCGGGTTCGTGACCTGCGCGAACAGCTGCGAGAAGTAGTCGAAGATCAGCCGGGGCCGGTCCGAGAGCGCGGCGATGGGCGTGTCGGTGCCCATGGAGCCGATGGGCTCGGCACCGGTCTTGGCCATCGGGGCGAGCAGGATGCGCAGCTCTTCCTCGGTGTAGCCGAAGGTCTGCTGGCGGCGGGTGACCGAGGCGTGGGTGTGCGTGACGTGCTCGCGCTCGGGCAGGTCGGCGAGCTCGATCAGCCCGGCCTCCAGCCACTCCGCGTACGGGTGCTCGGCCGCGAGCCGGTCCTTGATCTCGGCGTCCTCGATGATGCGGTGCTCGGCGGTGTCCACCAGGAACATCCGGCCCGGCTGGAGACGGCCCTTGCGCACCACGCGCGAGGGCTCGATGTCCAGGACGCCGACCTCGGAGGAGAGCACGACGAGTCCGTCGTCGGTCACCCAGTACCGGCCGGGGCGCAGACCGTTGCGGTCCAGCACGGCGCCGACCTGGACGCCGTCGGTGAAGGTCACGCAGGCCGGGCCGTCCCAGGGCTCCATGATCGTGGAGTGGTACTGGTAGAACGCGCGCCGGGCCGGGTCCATCGACTCGTGGTTCTCCCACGCCTCGGGGACCATCATCAGCACGGCGTGCGGCAGCGAACGGCCGCCGAGGTGCAGCAGCTCCAGCACCTCGTCGAAGCTGGCGGAGTCCGACGCCTCGGGCGTACAGACGGGGAACAGCCGGTCCAGCTTCGCCGGGTCGCCGAACAGGTCGCTGACGAGCTGCGACTCACGGGCCCGCATCCAGTTGCGGTTGCCCTGCACGGTGTTGATCTCGCCGTTGTGCGCCACGAAACGGTACGGATGGGCCAGCGGCCAGCTCGGGAACGTGTTCGTGGAGAACCGCGAGTGGACGAGGGCGATCGCCGTGGCCATGCGCCGGTCGGACAGGTCCGGGAAGAACGGCTCGAGCTGCCCGGTGGTCAGCATGCCCTTGTAGACGAGCGTGCGCGAGGACAGGGACGGGAAGTAGATCCCGGCCTCCCGCTCGGCGCGCTTGCGCAGGGCGAAGACGCTGCGGTCGAGTGTGAGACCGGTCTTCTCGCCCCGGGCGTCGGCGACGAAGAGGTGCCGGAAGAACGGCATCGTCGCGCGGGCGGCGGCACCGAGCAGGTCGGGCGTGACGGGAACGTCGCGCCAGCCCAGAACGGTCAGCCCCTCCTCGACGGCGATGGCGTCGACCCGCGCGACGGCCGCGGCGGCCTCGTCGGCGTCCGTGGGCAGGAAGGCCAGGCCGACGGCGTAGGCGCCGGCGGCGGGGAGGCCGAAGGCGACGCTCTCGCGGAGGAAGGCGTCGGGCACCTGCAGCAGGATGCCGGCACCGTCACCGGTGTCGGGGTCCGCGCCGGTGGCGCCGCGGTGTTCGAGGTTCCGGAGCACGGTGAGCGCCTGGTCGACCAGCTCGCGGCTGGCTTCGCCGGTGAGCGTCGCGACAAAGCCGACACCACATGCGTCGTGCTCGTGGCGCGGGTCGTACATCCCCTGCTTTACCGGGTGGGACGCAGAACGCATCGGCTCTCCCGTCGTCGTCTTGGTGGTGTGCTGTCCGAGGGACGACGCTGGCCCTGGTGCGTTAAATTTTCGTGCAGGTTACACGATGACCCGGATCCCGGGAAGCGGATACCACTGTCCACGATGCGGACTATGGGATGTCCTGCGGTGCGCTGTGGTGTCCTGTCGCCACGAGTCCGTGCCGGAGATGGCGGAAATGCCCGCCGTAGGCTCTCGACCCGGCGCGGGCGCCGATGCTCGCGGGACGAGAGAGCACATCCCCCCGGTTCAACCAGATGAAACCCTCTGGAAACAAAGCTCGTGTCGCGGTGATAGCGCCGAGGTTCCCCCTCGTATTCCCGCGCCGTGGATTTCCCATGCGGGACCTGGTCGAAGCCTCAGCCGAGCGCGGTACCGAAGAGGGACCCGATGACGTAGGTCACACCCGCGGCGGCGGCTCCGAGCCCGAGCTGACGGAGCCCGCTGAACCACCACGGACGGGCTGTGACATGTGCCACGACGGCCCCGCAGGCGAAGAGACCGAGCAGCGCCAGCGCGACGGCGGGCCACAGGGCGGTGGCGCCGAGGAGGTACGGCAGGAGGGGGAGGACGGCCCCGATGGCGAAGGACCCGAACGAGGAGACGGCGGCCACGGCGGGCGACGGCAGGTCGGCCGGGCCGACGCCCAGCTCTTCGCGGGTGTGAATCTCCAGGGCCTGCTCGGGATCGGCGGAGAGCTGCCGCGCCACCTCGCGGGCGAGCTCCGGCTCGACGCCGCGCGCGACGTAGATGTCGGTCAGCTCGGCCAGCTCGTCGTCCGGATGGCGCCGCAGCTCGCGGCGCTCGACGTCGATCTCGGCGATGACCAGCTCGCGCTGGGACGCGACGGAGGTGTACTCCCCCGCCGCCATGGAGAACGCCCCGGCGGCGAGCCCGGCCATACCGGCGACGGCGATGGTGTGGGAGGACGCGGAGCTGCCGGCCACGCCGCTGATCAGGCCGAGGTTGGAGACGAGCCCGTCCATGGCCCCGAACACGGCGGGCCGGAGCCAGCCTCCGTTGACGTCCCGATGGCTGTGATGCGCCTCTGCGGCCATGGTTCCTCTCCGTGCGCGTCGCTCGTTCGTTCAACGCTCAAAGAGTGACACCCATCCCGCGCGCGGACCAGCAAGGCAGGCCGTACTAACCCCGCTGACCTGCGGCTTTCGCCCGCCGCCGCCCCCAGAACCCCTTCGGCGCAGGCTCGGGCTCGGGCTCGGGCTCCACGACGGTGACCTCTTCCTCCGCCGGCACGGCGTCGGCTTCCGCTTCGGCAACAGCCACGGCGGCCGTGTCGCCTTCACCCGCCTGGTCGGCGACGACGGGCTGCGCGTCGGTGGCCGTGGTCTCAGTCGCGTCCGGCTCGGCACCTACAGCGGCGGCGGCAGCCGTCTCGCCGTCAGCCACCTGATCGGCGGCAACGGACCGCACCTCGGCGGGCGCATCGTCTCCACCCACCTGATCGGCGGCGACAGGCTCCGTCTCGACGGCCGGGGCCTCAGCCCCGCCCGGCTCGGCACTCACAGAGGCGGCGGCGGTCGCCTCGTCCTCACCCACCTGGTCGGCGACGACGACGGGCTGCGCCTCGGCCTCCGCGGTCTCAGCCGCATCCACGACGACCGGCTCGGCGGCCCCCACCTGATCGGCGGCAACGGACCGCACCTCGGCGGGCGCATCGTCTCCACCCACCTGATCGGCGGCGACAGGCTCCGTCTCGACGGCCGGGGCCTCAGCCCCATCCGGCTCGGCACTCACAGAGGCGGCAGCGGCCGTCTCGCCCTCACCCACCTGGTCCATGGTCTCGGTCGCGTCCGCGTCGCCGTCCGCCACGACCGGCTCGGCGGTCTCCGCCGGGGTGACGGTCTTGTCCTTGTCGTCCTCCACCGCCGTCGCGGAGGCGTCGTCGCCTTCCTCCACGGGGGCCGGTTCCACCGCCTCCTCGCGGCCGGGGCGGCGCTTGGCGGAGAGCACCAGGTAGATCACGGCACCGACGAAGACGATCATCGCCGTCCAGTCGTTCAGCCGCAGGCCGAAGAACTCGTGGGCCTCATCGATCCGCAGGTACTCGATCCACGCGCGGCCGACCGTGTACGCGGCCACGTACAGCGCGAACGCCCGGCCGTGGCCCAGCCGGAACCGGCGGTCCGCCCACAGCACCAGCAGGCCCACACCCAGGCACCACAGCGACTCGTACAGGAAGGTCGGGTGGAAGGTACCGCTGTCGATCCCGTTGTCGATCTCCACGGCCCAGGGCAGGTCCGTGGCCTTGCCGTACAGCTCCTGGTTGAACCAGTTCCCCCAGCGCCCGATCGCCTGGGCGAACGCGATGCCCGGCGCGACCGCGTCGGCCATCGGCGGGAGCGCGATGCCCCGTCGCCGGCAGGCGATCCACGCGCCCACCGCACCACCGGCGACCGCGCCCCAGATGCCGATGCCGCCGTCCCAGATCTTGAACGAGTCGACCCAGTCCCGGCCCTCGCCGAAATAGAGCTGGTAGTCGGTGATCACGTGATAGGCACGGGCCCCGACCAGGCCGAACGGCACGGCCCATACGGCGATGTCGGCTACGGTCCCCGGCTGTCCGCCACGCTGCACCCAGCGTCGGCCGCCGAGCCAGATGGCGAGAAAGACGCCGATGATGATGCACAGCGCGTATCCGCGCAGCGGGAACGGTCCGAGGTGGATCTCGCTCTCGCTGGGGCTGGGAATTGAGGCAAGGATCTCCATGGTGTGCCCGACGCTACCGTGCCCGGCACGTATGACCGAATCCAAGGCCCACGTTCCTTCCCTGTGTCACCGCCATCGGCGGCATCGGCACGTCGCGGTCAGTTCCGGGGGAGGAACCGCAGCCCGTGATCGGCGGGGATGTCCTCGCTCCGGTCGTACGGATCGCGTGCCGGTCATGAGCCGAGAGTCGACCAGCGGATTGAGAAGCCGCCGGTCACGGCGCCGCGCCGAGAACCGGATGTCGGCGCCCTGCTCGCCCTCCACCACCTCGGTCCGGCCGCGCACCGTGACGACATCGCCGAGCAGGGTGGTGTGTTCCGAATGAAAGCGACTGAAGAGCGTCACCGCGTTGTACCCCGGCTGGACTCCCGCAGGGCGGTCGACACGGAGTCGCCGGGGATGTCCGAGCGGGGGTCGCCGAGCACGGCAGGGTCCAGGTTGATGGCGATGAGGAAGTACCGGGACATGTCCAGCGCCTCCGCCACACGGTCGGCCGGGATCGCCCCGACGGCCAGGCCTCCGGCATCTCGATGCCGTCCGCGCCCGTCCGCCCACTCCCCCCTGGCGAGCCGACGAAGGGATCGTCAGGGATCGGCCGGTCCGGATCCACCGCGTCCGGCGAGGCGATCGGCTGCCGGGTCGCGGCGGGCAGTGCAGCGACGGCTGCACGGCCAGCATGGCGCCCCCGACCCCCGACCCACCGCCCGGTGACCCTGATCACCGCGCGGCTCGGTACTGGTCGACATGCCCGCCCAGTGCGGGGTTTTCCGTTCTGCTTCAGCCACAACTCGGAGCAGCTCATCCAGCAAGTCGCCCCACCGGCTCAAAGGATTGGCCGGCATCCGCCATGAAAGGCACATGCAAATCACCGGTCACCGCGCGATAGAGCACATAGGTGAACCCGGAGGGAAAGTGGACCCACTCCCCCATGTCGACCACGACGCTCCACTCAAGAAGCTCACCGCTCGGCGGCCTCAGGAAAACCTGATTTCCCCCTGTAGTGCGCGCCACTGGAATGCACCCACCAGGTTCGGGATATATGGCGTAAGGAATTTTGTAGCTGGGCACGTTCCGCAGGAATTCGTACTGCCCGGCAACTTTCTCGACCTCTTCGAACAAGTTGAGACTGCTGTCGTCTCTCGGTGCGGCCGGGTGGAAAATCAGGAGGGTGTCACCGACACAGCAGGGACCGTACGCCGAGACGAACTCCTTGTAATCCCGCGGTAGCCGGGAACTTACGAAGCTCTCGAAGCTTTCCCAGTCCGTCTCGATGGGGCGGTCATACAGAGGAGGCCCGAGCAGCTCCTCGAAGGCCGAGAGTTCCATGATCAGCCATCCTCGCAGTCATATCCACCAGTCGGCCGATTATAGACGACGCAAGCCAGCTCGAAGCCCCCGGAACCGATAGCCCGCATGCGTATCTCTTCGGGAATCGCAGGATCCTCACGATAAATTGGGACGACAGCATACATCACGGTCTCACCGCTTTCGGCCGCCGCGCGAATTTCACTCTCCAGCGCGGACATATGCGGATGATTAGCAGGGTTCTGATAGCCTGCCACAAAGTTGCGCAAGGTTCCATCGGCACCCCCCAATTGGTTCCCTATGAGGTGCAGCGCCGCACGATTCTTCACGGGAAGACGCTCGTATCCGGCCGGCTTCCATTTCGGGTCCAGCCGCCACGGCCGTATGTCGAATGAGTCGATGACGCCTACCGCACCCGTCGCTCGGCAGTCGTTTGGTCCAGGACCGAAGCGGGTCATGGGGGCGTAGTAAAAGGAAGGATCGCCAGAGGGAAGATCCCGTTCGCAACTGTTCCTGGTTCTCCTGGAAGACGGGTCCGACCCCGAATCGCCGAAGCCGGCGTCCGGATCGAGGTCCACATCGGGGAAGAGGTCCTGAAGTTGCTCTTCGCCGACTTCCTCCGGACCGTACGGCCCCTGTTCCGGCAGAAGATCACGGTTCTCGGTCTCGGTGATGACCATGTCCCAGCCCTGGTCGAGCGACCAGCGGCCCGCGTTCGGGTTCCAGTTGGGCCGGGGTGGCGGCAGGGTCGGGGCGGGGGT
>NZ_JBPQTQ010000047.1:0-37674 GCF_051386415.1 Streptomyces sp. URMC 129 | reverse complement strand
GTCCCCGTCACACACCCCCACCCCCACACCCACTCCAGAGCCCGAACCCGTCGCGGTGGAATTCGAGATCAGCGGCGACGGGCCGCTTCCGACGCTGATCTACGCCGTCAACGGCCGGCCGACCACCCTGGAGAACGTGAACCTGCCCTGGCGCGAGACCGCGGAAGCGCCGAGAGAAACGGGCAGTGTCGCCTGGAGCCTCGACTTCACCCACTACGGGGAAGTCACCTACCGCGTCGTGGTGGACGGCAGGGAGTCCCAGGAGAGACAGTCGCCCGACCCGAATGTCCCTCCTTCCTACCTGTCGGGCGGGCCCTACGGCGTCGAAGCGGGTGGTGAGACCGCGCTGGCCGAATCGCCAGCCGGCACAAGCGCATAGCACTCCGGTCGAGGACCCCTCCCGATCCCTGACGGCTAACGTGAGCCACGCTCTGACCGAGAAGGGGGCCACAACCATGGGCAGCAAGGTCACTTTCCTGCCGAAGGGCACCGGCAGCCTCAACAGCGGACCTCCCACGGGCGGAGCGCCGCCCCAGCCCGGCACGCTGTTCGTGCTGGGGGCGAACGGGGGAATGAGCGTGACGCCGGATGCCGGCTTCCCGCTGTTCTTCGGACGCAACGAGCCGGACGTCCACGTCTGTGTCGGCGGGCACGACAAGCACGTCAGCCGCCGACAAGGACTGATCACGCGCGAGTACTCGCGCTGGATGCTGACCAACACCGGCCGAGCGCCCATCCGTTTCCCCGGCTCGCGGCTGGTGCTCGGCGGTGACCAGGTCGAACTGCCGACCGGATACACCCCGTTGTTCATCGTCGCCCCCCGCCAGGAGCACCTGCTGGAAGTCCGCATCGCCGCGCCGACGCCACGGTCCGAACCGGGGAGGGGACGCGAGGTGTACGACGAGAAGACCGGCGACGACGCGCGCGATCTGAGCGAGACGGAGAAGCTGGTGCTCGTCTGCCTCGCCCAGCGATACCTGCGTGACGACCCGCATCCACAACCTCTCACCTGGGGCCAGGTCGCGGACGAGCTGAACGCCCTCGGCCCGAAGAAGGCATGGACCCAGAAGCGGGCCGCTCGCGTTGTGGCGAAAGTGCGCAAGAACCTGAGCAGACAGGGCGTTCACGGCCTGCTGGAGAAGGAGGTCCCCCCTCCGGCGGGAAACGCGCTCAACCACAACCTCATCACCGACCTCCTCGTCACCACGACGATCACCAGGTCGGACCTGCGGAGGCTCGGCGACCACTGAACACGCGCGCACCTTCCGACCGGGATCCAGTTGTGCTGTCCGGGGAGGTGGGTGACGCGGCTGGCCGGGGGGTCGGTGGTAGTTGTACCAGTCCAGCCAGTGGGTTGCTCTCTCCCCCTTGGCGTGACCTCGATCGGCGTGTCGAGGTATGCAGCGGATGATCCGGACATCTACGGGCGCCGGTTCGGCCTGGTCGGAGGCCTGGACCTGGTCCGCTGTGGCCGCCGGGGGCCTGTCATGCTGAGCAGGTCGGATTCGTTCCTCACACCTCGGAGGTTCTGATGCGTGTCGGCATCGTGGTCGCCGCGCACCCCGGTGTGGAGGATCTCGCCGTGCGGGCCGAGGAGTTGGGCTTGCACAGCTTCTGGGTCCACGACACCCCGATGGTCCACGGCGACCCCTTCGTTGCCCTGAGCCTGTGTGCGAGGGCCACCCGTCGCATCAGGCTCGGCATCGGCGTGACCTCACCGGCACTGCGCTCGGCCCCGGCCGCCGCGAGCGGGTTCGCCAGCCTCAACGCCCTGGCCCCGGGCCGGATCATCTGCGGGGTCGGCACCGGAAACACCGCCCGGCGCACCCTGGGCATGCGGCCGGCCACGGCGGCCACGCTGGAGAACTTCACCGCCGCACTGCAGGACCTGTGCGCCGGACGCACGACCGAGTACCGCGAAGGCGACCGGGTCCGCGACATCCGGTTCCTGCACACCGGCGGGCACGTGAACACCGCCGACCCGATCGAGTTCGTCGTGGCCGCCCTCGGACCGAAGGCCGCCGCCGTCGCCGGCCGCCGCGGCACCGGCCTCATCTCCTTCGGCCTGCTGGACCCCACCGCCTGGCACGCGCTGCACGACGCCCGCCGCCACACCGCCCAAGGCACACCCGGCGACCCCGACTCGTACCTGGTCACCGCGCTGCACGTCCTCAACGAGGACGAGGACCCCCACGGCGACGCAGCCCGGGACGCGACCGGCCACCTCGCCCTGTCACTGCTGGCATACGCCGCCGACACACCCGCCTTCGCCGACCAACTCGGCCCCGGGGAACGCGAGGCGGTGCGGCGGCTCCTCGGCCGGCGCGGCACCACCGCCACCGCGCCGGACCGGTACACCAAGCTCTACCCCAACTACCTCGGACGCATCGCGCCGCAGGACCGGGACCTGGTCCTGCCCTCGCTGATGAACACCCTGGCCCTGGTCGGCACCCGCGACGACCTCCTCGCCCGCATCACCACCCTGGAACAGGCCGGCGTCGACGAACTCCTCATCCAGCCGGTGATCGACCCACCCACCGAGATGGCCCAGCTCGCGAAACTCCTCACCTGAGCAGACCCGCCGGCCGCACTCACCACTGCTCGACGCGTGGAGACATCCCCACCCTCCCCACACAGACCAGACGCACTGGTGACGTGAGGCCCCCACCATCGCGGTCGCGAGGTGAGCCGGTCCGTGCAACGGCCGGCACACCAAAAGGACCCCGCAGGTACCGAACGGCGCGGACACCCGCTCCGACCTGGGGAAACGAGGTGGTGGCGGACGAGTCGGCCTGTACGCCGGGTTCTGTCGCTCCGGGGTCTTGCGGCCCGGGAGGAGGCGGCCATCCATCTAGGGTCGGTGTCGCCACCGGCCTCAAGCGGTCTACCCGCGGACTCGGGCGGGCAGCCCTCGGTCGTCCGCGCAGGGTCGTCTGGGCGACGGCCCCTCTTGACCTTGCTCCGGGTGGGGTTTACCGAGCCGCCCAGGTCACCCTGGGCGCTGGTGGTCTCTTACACCACCGTTTCACCCTTACCGGGACGCGACGTCCCGGCGGTCTGCTTTCTGTGGCACTTTCCCGTGGGTCACCCCAGGTAGGCGTTACCTACCACCCTGCCCTGTGGAGCCCGGACGTTCCTCGGCGAGATCCAGGGGATCCCGACGCGGCCGCCCGGCCGGCTCGTCCGCCGTAGTGGCCATCCTACCCGTGGCCAGGAACGAGCCCGCCAGGATCAGAGCGAAGGCGGCCAGGATCGTGCCTGTCAGGGGCTCGTCGAGGAACGCGACGCCGGCGGCGACGGCCACGGCCGGGTTGACGTAGGTGAAGACCATCGCCCGCGAGGCGCTGACCTCCCGGATCAGTTCGAGGAAGACCACGAAGCCCAGCGCCGTGCAGATCACCCCCAGGCCGGCGAGCGAGAGGAGGACCTCCCGCGAGGGCGTCGCGGCGGGCCACGACGCCAGGGCGGGCGGGGCGTAGACCAGGGCGGCCAGGCTGAGGCAGGCGGCCGTCAGCGGGAGGGTGGGGACCTCGCGCAGCGCGCGGGCCGCGATCAGCGGGGCGCCCGCGTAGCCCACGGCGGTCAGCAGCACCTCGGTCACCGACCAGGCGCTGCCGCCGCCGAGCTGCGGGGCGGCCAGCACCGCGACGCCCGCCAGGCCGATGGCGAGCCCGGTCCAGCGGCGGGCGCCGAGCTGTTCACGGCCACCGGTCAGCCGGGCGAGGACGACGGCGACGACCGGGACGGACGCGATCAGCAGGCCGGTCATGGAGCTGGACAGGTGCCGTTCGGCGTCCGAGAGCAGGAACCAGGGCCCGATGATCTCGCAGCAGGCGAACGCCCCGACGGGCACCGCGTACGGCCGCAGCCGGGGCAGCTCGCGCCAGGCGAGGGGCAGCAGGAGCAGGGCGCCGATCGCGGTGCGGGCGAAGACGACCACCGGGACGGACACGCCGTCGACGGCGACCTTGATCATCAGGTAGGGGATGCCCCAGATGACGCTCATCAGGGCGAACAGGGTCCAGCCACGCGGAGACATGGCTCCAGCATCAGCCGGGGCGGCGGATCGCGTCTTGAACGCTGTTGCGGTACGCGCCCGGCGTGACGCCCAGCACGCGGCGGAACCAGCGCGTCAGATGGGCCTGGTCCGCGAAGCCGACCAGCGCGGCGGCCTCGGCCGGGCGGTGTCCCGCGTCGAGCAGTCCACGCGCCCGGGTGACCCGGTACTGGGCCAGCCAGGCGTACGGCGGCATGCCCTCGGCCTCGCGGAAGGCGCGCAGCACCTGCCACCGCGAGAGCCCGAGGCCGGCGGCGATCTCCGCCAGCGAGGGCGGCGTGCGCAGCTCGTCCGCGAGCCGGGTGCGCACGGCGCGCGCGATGCGGTGCCCACCGGGCGCCGCCGCCACCGGGCGGGTCCCGGCCCAGCGGCAGGCGAGGGCGGCGAACAGACACAGCAGCGCGGACTCGGTGCGCAGCCCGTCCTCCGCGCCGGCGTGGATCCGGGCGAGCGCGACGGCCAGCTCGGGGTCGTGCACCACGGGGTCGGGGAACCAGGGACGCCCCCGGACGCCCTCCGCGACCAGGCCGGGCACCGGGTACAGCACGCGGTACGCCAGGCCCCGGCGGTCTGCCGGGCCGCCGGTGTGGGCCTCGCCGGGCTGGATGACGACGACGGTGCCGGGCCCGGCGAGGTGGTCCGCGCCCCGGTAACGGATGGACTCCAGACCGGCGGTGCACGCGCCGATGGCGAACTCCTCGTGCGCGTGCGGCGCGTAGCGGTGCCGGGCGAACCGGGCGGTCATCAGGTCGAGCGGACGGTCGCCCGGGCCGAGGGCGATCCGCCGCCACCGCGCGTGGTCCCCGGTGCCGTTCATGCGGCAAGTATCGTCCCGTGGGGCAAGAGCCGAACGAGAAGGAGTGACGCACGTGCTGGTGCTGCTGCCGCCGTCCGAGGGGAAGACCGGCGCGACGCGGGGCGCCCCGCTCGATCCGGCGACGCTGTCGCTGCCGGGGCTGGCCCCGGCGCGCGAGCGGGTGCTGGAGGAGCTGATCGCGCTCTGCTCCGGCGACGCGGACGCCACGGCCAAGGCGCGCGAGGTGCTGGGGCTCAGCGAGGGCCTCGCCGGTGAGGTGGCGCGGAACGCGGCGCTGCGCACGGCCCCGGCCCGCCCGGCCGGGCAGCTGTACACGGGGGTGCTGTACGACGCGCTCGGCCTGGCGGCGCTCAGCCCGGCGGCCAGGCGGCGGGCGCGGGAGTCGCTGCTGATCTTCTCGGGCCTGTGGGGCGCGGTGCGGGTCACCGACCGGATCCCGGCCTACCGCTGCTCCGGCGCGGTGAGGCTGCCGGGGCTCGGGCCGCTGGCCGGGTTCTGGAAGGGGCCGCTGGGCGAGGCGCTGCCGGAGGCGGCCGGTGCCGGGCCGGTGCTGGACCTGCGGTCGTCCGCGTACGCGGCGATGTGGCGGCCCACCGGCGACCTGGCGCGGCGCACGGTGACGGTGCGGGTGCTCCAGGCGCGGCTGGTGGACGGCGTGGAGAAGCGGTCGGTGGTGAGCCACTTCAACAAGGCGACCAAGGGCCGCGTGGTCCGCGCCCTGCTGGAGGCCGGGCCGCTGCCGCGCACCCCCGCGAAGCTGGCCGGGGCGGTGCGCGACCTCGGCTACGTGGTGGAGACGTACGAGGGCGCGCCGGGCCGGATGGACATCGTCGTCACGGAACTGTGAGCCGCGCCGTACGCAGGTGGGCGGTGTCGTTGAACCGCCGCAACGAGGCGTTCCCGTCGGGGAAGTACGCCACCTCGGACAGCGCGGCCGGGGACAGCTCCATGCGGAACATTGACTGCGCGGGCGCCCCCAGCGCCAGCCGGACCAGCGTCTTGACGGGCGTGACGTGCGAGACGACGAGAACGGTCCGCCCGGCGTACCGGGCCAGGGTCTTGTCCCGGGCCACCGCCACCCGCCGCGCGACGGTCGCGAAGCTCTCGCCGCCGCCGGAGGGCCGGGCGTCGGGCGAGGCCAGCCACGCCGCCAGGTCACGCGGGTGCCGCTGCTGGATCTCGGCGAAGGTCAGGCCCTCCCAGGCCCCGAAGTCCGTTTCGCGGAAGCCCTCTTCGACGCGCACGTCGAGGCCGAGCCGGTCGGCGAGCGGCTGCGCGGTCTGGCGGCAGCGGGCCAGCGGCGAGGTGACGACGGCCTGTACCCCGGTGTGGGCGAGGGCCTCGGCGGCGGCCTCGGCCTGCGCGCGGCCCGTGGCGGACAGGTCGGGGTCCTCGCCGCCGCTGCCGGAGAACGCCTTGCGGGCGGTGAACGACGTCTCGCCGTGCCGCAGCAGCAGGAACGTGGTCGGCGTGCCACCGGCCGGGCCCCAGCCCACGGGGGGCGGCAACTCGGCCTCGGCCCGGGCGACTTCGGTGCCGCCGGTGTCACCCGTGGCACCGGCGGCACCGGTGACATCAGGAACACCGGCCGCCGCGACCGGGGCGGCGGCGGGTTTCGGCGCCCACTGCTCGCCGCGCCGCCCGGCGTCCATCGCCTCGTTGGCCAGCCGGTCCGCGTGCTTGTTCCGCTCGCGCGGGATCCACTCGTACGTCACGGACCCGGGCGGGAAGACGCCGCGGGCCTGGAGCGCCAGCGGGCGCATGTCGGGGTGCTTGATCTGCCAGCGGCCCGACATCTGCTCGACGACCAGCTTGGAGTCCATCCGCACCCGCACCACCGCGTCCGGGTCGGCCTCCCGCGCCGCCCGGAGCCCGGCGATCAACCCCCGGTACTCCGCGACGTTGTTGGTCGCCCGGCCGATGAACTCGGCGGTCTCCGCCAGCACCTCGCCGGTCGCCGCGTCGCGCACCACGGCGCCGTATCCGGCGGGCCCCGGGTTCCCCCGGGAGCCGCCGTCCGCCTCGACGATCAGCTCGCGCATCTCCGCGCTCACAGCCCCGAGTCGGGGGTGCGCACCAGGATGCGGCGGCAGTTCTCGCAGCGCACCACCTCGTCGGGGGCGGCGGCGCGGACCTCGTTGAGCTCGGTGATGTTCAGCTCCAGGCGGCAGCCCTCGCAGCGCCGCTGGTAGAGCCGGGCCGCGCCGACGCCGCCCTGCTGCTCGCGCAGCTTCTCGTAGAGCTTCAGCAGGTCGGCCGGGACCGCCTCCGCCATGCGGGCGCGCTCGGCGCGGACCGCCGCCGTCTCGGTCTCGATCTCGCTCAGCGCGGCGTCGCGGCGGCCGGCGGCGTCGGCGGCCTTGGCCTCCAACTCCTCCAGCTTCGCGGCCAGTTCCTTGGCACGGGCCTGGGCGGCCTCCTGCCGCTCCATGATGTCGAGGACGATGGTCTCCAGGTCGTCCTGCCGCTTGGCGAGCGAGGCGATCTCGCTCTGCAGACTCTCCAGGTCCTTGGGGCTGGTGACCATCCCGGAGTCGAGGCGCTGCTGGTCGCGGGCGGCGCGCTGGCGCACCTGGTCGACGTCCTGCTCGGCCTTGGTCTGCTCGCGGGCGGTGTCGCTCTCCTCGGTCCGCGCGGCCACCAACAGGGCGCGCTGCTGGGCGATGTCGCTGTCCAGCGCCCGGATCTCGGCGTGCTCGGGCAGGGTTTCGCGCCGGTGCGCGAGCTGGGTCAGCCGGACGTCGAGTGCCTGGACGTCCAGCAGACGGATCTGATCGGCGGGCGCGGCGTTCAGTTGGGGGCTCCTTCGCTGGTGTGGCGGGAGGGGTGGTGGGTGCGCCAGGGGTCGGTCACCCGGTACGACACGTGCGTGCGGAGTCCCCAGCCGTGCCGTTCCGAAACGGCGTCCAGCTGGGCCGCCGCCTGTTCGCACCAGGGCCACTCCGTCGCCCAGTGGGCGGCGTCGACGAGGGCGAGCGGCGAGTGCTCACGGGCCTCGGACGCGGGGTGGTGGCGCAGGTCCGCGGTGAGGAACGCGTCGACGCCGGCCGCGCGGACCTCCGCGAACAGCCCGTCGCCCGAGCCGCCGCACACGGCGACCGTGCGGACGGTCCGGTCGGGGTCGCCGGCGGACCGGACGCCCTGCGCGGTGGCGGGCAGCCGCCGGGCGGCGAGCGCGGTGAACTCGGCCAGGGTCAGCGGAACGTCGAGCTCGCACACCCGGCCGAGGCCGCGCCGCCCGGCCGGGTCGCCGGGGTCGGGGACGAGGGGCCCGGTGACGCGCAGGTCGAGGGCGGCGGCGAGGGCGTCGGAGACGCCGGGGTCGGCGCGGTCGGCGTTGGTGTGCGCCACGTACAGCGCGACGCCGTGCCGGATCAGGGTGTGCACGACGCGGCCCTTGAACGTGTCGGCCGCGACCGTGGTGGTGCCGCGCAGGTAGAGCGGGTGGTGGGTGACGAGCAGGCCGGCGCCGAGGGCGACGGCCTCGTCGGCGATCTCCTGGACCGGGTCGACGGCGAACAGCACGCGGCCGACCTCCGCCTCCGGGTCCCCGCACACCGGGCCGACGGCGTCCCACTGCTCGGCCTGCTCGCGAGGCCATAGGGTGTCGAGCGCGGTGATCACGTCGGAGAGTACGGGCACGGGGCCAGGCTACCTGCCCGGCGCGACCCGGGAACCGCCCCTTCCGGGTTGCCGGCCGCCTCCCGAGTGACATGCACAACTGACCCCAGTTGATCATGGGATTCGGGGAAGCGTCACCCTTATGCGTGAAGCCACGGAAGCCGAGTTGTCCGGCTGGCAGTACGAAGCCCTACCGTCCTCGCTGGAGGTGAGCGACATATGACGGCCCGAGCACCACAGCCGGAGCCTCTGACGATCGCGGCGGGAGGCGCGTACGCGGCCCGCCTCGTCGCCCGGGACGGCGGCGACGGCTGGTGCCCCGAGCGCTGGACGCTGGACGGCCCCGAGCCGTACGCGGTGCGGCTGCCGGGCACCCAGCCCGAGGAGCCCGGCACCCCGCTGGTGCCGCTGGCCGACGGGCGGGTGCTCATCAGCCGCCGCGCGGACGGCCGCCATCACCTCGCGCTCCTCTACCCCTCGGGCCCGGACACCGGTGAACTCCCGCTGGGTGCCGTGGAGTCGGAGGACCTGACGCTGCTGCCGCCCGCCCCGGACGGGGCGCGGGTGTACGCGCTGGCGCCGCAGGCGGAGGGTGCGGGCACGGCGCTGTGGCTGGTGTGCGGCGGGGCGTTCGGGCCGGAGCTGGTCGCGGTGCTGGCCGGGCGCTGCTCGGGCGGCGCGTGGCTGGACGCGGCCGGCCGGCTGCTGGCGCTGGACCGCACGGACGACTCCGGCCGCACCCGGACGGTGACGGTGGACGTGGAGCACGGCGGCGAGCCCGCCGAACTGCTGCGGATCGCCGAGGACAGCAACGACCGGCTGCTGCTGGCCGATCCGGACAGCGGCCTGCTGCTGGTGCGTTCGGACGCGCCCGGCGCGGACCGGATCGGGTGGGGCGTGCTGGGCAGCCACCGGCCGGTGCGCTTTCCCGAGGCGCTGCACCCGGAGGACGGGGTGCGCATGACGCCGTTCGCCGCGCAGCCGGGGCAGGCGCTGGTGCCCGAGAGCTGCGGGGTCGCGCTGCGCATGACGACGGCGGAGGCGGACTGGGTGGCGGTGTGGTGGCCGGAGCGGCGCGCGTTGCGGCATCTCGCGGCGCCCGCGGGGTGGCTGGCGGGCACCGGCTGGTGGACGGCCGACGGCGACCTGCTGCTGCCGTACGTCACGCCCGAGGTGCCCTGCGGCCTGGCCCGCCTCGTGGTCCCGCTGCCCGGGACGGAGCCGGAGCCGGTCCCCGAGCCCGCGGCCCCCGCCCCGCAGCCGCAGCCGCAGCCGCAGCCACGGTCGGAGCCGGTGCCGGAGTTGGAGCCGGTGCCGGAGTCGGAGAAGCAGACGCAGACGGAGACGGAGGCCGCGGCAACGGACACCCCGCGGACGGCGGCTCCGGGACCGGCGGCCCCGGCGGCAGCGGCTCCGGGGACGGCCGCCCCCGGGGCACCGGCGCCCCCGGCGGTCACCAAGCCGGTCCCGCTCCAGCAGGCGCCGCTTTCACGCGTGTGCTGATTTCGGGTGCGTGCTGACCCCCGGCTGGTGACGGGCGTGACGCATGGTGCAGCATGGGGGCCAAACTCGGGGATCACAGGGGGACGAGTGGCGAATGACGTCTTCGCCGCCTTCGAGTCGGCGAAAGGCTTCATGCCGGCCGACGAGGGCCGCGCGCTGTACGAGGCGGCCGTCGAGGTGGCGTCCGGCCTGGGCCTGCCGCTGCTGGAGATCGGCAGCTACTGCGGCCGTTCCACCCTGCTGCTCGCCGACGCGGCCCGCCGCGCGGGCACGGTCGCGGTCACGGTGGACCACCACCGGGGCAGCGAGGAGCAGCAGCCCGGCTGGGAGTACCACGACAAGGAACTGGCCGACCCCTGGGATCCCACCCGGCTGGACACCCTGCCGTTCTTCCGCCGCACCCTGGCGGCGGCCGGGCTGGAGGAGCACGTCGTCGCCGTGGTGGGCCGGTCCCCGCAGGCGGCGGCGGCGCTGGGCGGGGGCGGCGGCGGACGGTTCGGCCTGGTCTTCATCGACGGCGGCCACACCGACGCCCATGCCACCGCGGACTACGAGAGCTGGGTGCCGCAGCTCGCCCAGGGCGGTCTGCTGGTGATCCACGACGTGTTCCCGGACCCCGCCGACGGGGGCCAGGCCCCCTACCGGATCTGGCGGCGGGCCATGGACAGCGGCGCCTTCGCGGAGGTCACCACCTGCCGCTCGCTGCGCGTGCTGAGACGTACGGGCGAGGGCTGTTGACCGGCGCCAGGTCACGACCGCATCACAAGCGTGTCGCCTGGGAAACAGTAAGCCCCCTGCCCCGGGACCCCGGGAGACAACATCCGTACGATGGGGCCTCGCCCAGTCGAGATCTGACCAGACCATGACGACCATAACGACAAAGGATCTGACGTGAACAACCGCTCGCTCTCCCGAGGCGACGCAGTAGTGATCGGAGCAGCGGTCCTGCTCTTCATCGCCTCGTTCCTGGACACCTACACGATGGACTACGGCGAATACGGCGGCGGCAGCGAAGGCGTCAACGCCTGGGACTCGGACATCTTCCCGATCCTGCCCTCGATCTTCCTCGCCGGCATCGTCGGTGCCGGGCTCATCGTCGGGTCCAGGTTCCTGCCGCAGCCGGACCGGGAGATCGCCGGGCTGAAGCTGGGCCAGTGGGGCATCGCCCTGACGGTCACCTCCGCCTGGGCGGCGCTGTGGGCGCTCGGCGGCGGCTACGGTGCCGACGTCGGCGCCGGCCTGATCATCGGCCTGCTGGCCGCCCTGCTGCTGGCGGGTGTCGCCGTCGCCACCCCGCTGGTGCCCGCACTGAAGGCCCCGCTGAGCGGCGGCGGCATCGGCCCGGTCGGCCCCGGCGCGCCCTACGGCGCGCAGCAGCCCGGCTACGGCTACCCGTCGGCGGGCGGCGCGGCGCAGTCGTACCAGCCGACGCAGGCGGTTCCGGCCGCCCCGGCCGCCGGTACCGGCACCGACCCCAACTTCCAGCCGTTCTGGTTCGCCGTCCCGGCCGCCCGGCCGCTGTACGGCGAGGACGGCTCGCCGACCCCGGTCGCCGAGCTGGCCCCCGGCACCTGGTACCTGGCGGTCGAGCAGCGCGGTCAGGCCCTGGTGGCGCAGACCCAGGACGGGCGGCGCGGCGTGCTCCAGGACACCTCGGGCATCCAGCGCGGCTGATGTCGCGGTAGAGGCCGAGAAGCGAGAACAGAAACGGCGTTCCCGTCCCGGAACCAACCCGGAACCAGCCAGCAACCAACCCGGAACCAGCCGGGGATTCAGTCCCGGCAGCAGTCGGGTTCGAGGCCGCGCGGCAGGCTGCTGCCGCCGAAGACGGCGCGCGTGGGCTCGTCGCCGGTGAGCACGGCCACGGCCAGCAGGATCGAGCCGGCGGTCCAGCTCGTCAGCTCGGTCGGCCACACGGCGTCGTCGGCGTAGACGTACCCCGTCCAGTACAGGCCGTCCTCGGCGCGCAGGTGGCCGATCCAGCGCAGGATGTCGGTGGCCCGCTCGGGCAGGCCCGCCGCCCACAGCGCGATGGCCAGCTCGGCGCTCTCGCCGCCGGTGACCCAGGGTCTGTTGAGGACGCAGCGGACGCCGAGGTCGGGCACGACGAAGGCGTCCCAGTCCTTCTCCAGCCGGGCCCTGGCCTCCGGGCCGCGCAGCGCGCCGCCGAGGACGGGGTAGTACCAGTCCATCGAGTACCGGGACTTGTTGAGGAAACGCTCGGGGTGGCGGCGCACCGCGTGCCCCAGGCGCCCGGCGGCCAGCTCCCAGTCGGGCTGCGGGGCGCGTTCCAGCTCGGCGAGGGCCAGGGCGCAGCGCAGGGCGTGGTAGATGGAGGACGAGCCGGTGAGCAGGGCCTCCGGCACGGCGGTGCCGTCGGGGTCGCGGCGCCAGCCGAGCTGGCCGCCGTCCTGCTGGAGCCCGAGGACGAACTCGACGGCGGCGGAGACCATCGGCCACATGCGCTGCCGGAACAGCTCGTCGCCGGTGGCGAGGTAGTGGTGGAGGACGCCGACGGCCGGATAGGCGCAGAAGTTGCTCTCCTTGCCCAGGTCCGTCGGGTGGTCGGCGTCGCCGTCGGCATAGGCGGCGTACCAGGAGCCGTCGGGGTTCTGGTGGCGGGCCAGCCACTCGTAGGCGGCGGCGGCGCGGTCGTGCTCGCCCGCGCTGTCCAGGGCCATGGCCGCCTCGACGTGGTCCCACGGGTCGAGGTGGTGACCGCGGAACCACGGGATGGCGCCGTCGTCACGCTGCGTGGCGGCGATCCCGGCGGCGGTGGCGGCGGCCTCGGCGGCGGTCAGGACTCCGGGCAGCGCGAGCCGTTCGGTGCGTTCCGGGCTCGTCACGCATGCTCCAGGCGGGGCTTGGTGGCGTAGGCCACGAAGCTCTTGCCGAGCAGCGGGTTGAGCGCCTGCTCGGCGACGCGGGTCGCCAGCGGGCGTTTCATGATGTCCCACACCAGCAGCTTGTGGTAGGCGCGGACGGGCAGCGCCTTGTCGTTGTCGACGCCGAAGGCGCACTTGAGCCACCAGTAGGGCGCGTGCAACGCGTGGGCGTGGTGGGTGCCGTAGGGGCGCAGGCCCGCCTCGCGGAGCCGGCCGAGCAGTTCGTCGCCGCGGTAGATGCGGATGTGGCCGCCCTCGACCTCGTGGTAGGCGTCGGAGAGCGCCCAGCAGACGCGTTCGGGGCCGTAGCGCGGGACGGAGACGGCGATCCGGCCGCCGGGGCGCAGCACGCGGACGGCCTCGGCGAGCAGGCCCTTGTCGTCGGGCACATGCTCCATGACCTCGGAGACGATCAGCGCGTCGAAGCTGTCGTCGGGGAAGGGCAGCGCCAGGGCGTCGCCCTCCATGGCGGTGGCGGTGGCGCCGGCGGGGGCCTCGCCCGCCTCCTTCATGGCGGCGAGCCAGGAGGCGACGTGCTCGACATCCTTGGGGTTCTGGTCCAGGGCGACGACGTGCGCGCCGCGCCGGTAGCACTCGAAGGCGTGCCGGCCCTCGCCGCAGCCCAGGTCGAGGACCCGGTCCCCCGGTGCCAGCGGGAATCGGGTGAAGTCCACGGTCAGCACGTGGTCAGCTCCTTCGGTGCGCGGAGGGCGTCTGGCCCCGAGCGGTCTTCTCGGCCAGCGCGGCGCGGTAATGGTCCGCGGTGGCGCGGGCGGCCTGCTCCCAGGTGAAACGGCGGAGCACGCGTTCGCGGCCCGCGTGGGCGATTCTCGTACGCAGTTCCTCGTCGGCGAGGAGACGCGCCAGGGCGGCGGCGAGCGCGTCGGCGTCGCCCGGCGGTACGGCGAGGCAGGTCTCGCCGTCGGGGCCGGCGACCTCGGGGATGGCGCCGCCGGTGGTGGCGACCAGCGGGGTGCCGGAGGCCATGGCCTCGGCGGCGGGCAGCGAGAAGCCCTCGTAGAGGGAGGGGACGCAGGCGATCTCGGCGCCGCGCACCAGGGCGGCGAGCTCCTCGTCGCTGATGCCCTTGCGGAACTCGACGCAGCGGTGCAGTCCGAAGCGGTCCATCGCGTCGGCGACCGGGCCGGCCTCCGGGCGGGTGCCGATGACGACGAGGTGGGCGCCGGGCTGCTCGGTGCGGAGCTTGGCCAGCGCCTCGACGAGGTGGACCAGGCCCTTCAGGGGCGCGTTGGCGCTGGAGGTGGTGACGATGCGGCCGGGCACCTTGGGGGTCGCCGGGTCGGGGCGGAAGACGCGGGTGTCGGCGCCGATGGGCACGACGTGCACGCGCTGCGGGGGGACGGCGAAGTCCTCGACGATCTCGCGGCGGGAGGCGCCGGAGACGGTCAGCACCACCGGCAGACGGCGGGCGACACGTTTCTGCATGCGGGTGAAGCCGTACCAGCGGCGCACGGACATGCGGCGCTTGCGGCTGCCGGCGGCGGCCAGGTCCAGGCGGCGGTCGACCGTGATGGGGTGGTGGATCGTGGTGACCAGCGGCAGGCCGAGGCGTTCGATGCCCAACAGGCCGTAGCCAAGGGTCTGGTTGTCGTGCACGACGTCGAAGTCGGCGCGGCGGGCCGCCAGTTCGCGGCGGGCGCGGAGGGAGAACGTCAGGGGCTCGGGGAAGCCGCCGGTCCACATGGTGGCGACTTCCAGGACGTCGACCCAGTCGCGGTACTCGTCGCGCCGCGGGGTGCGGAACGGGTCCGGCTGCCGGTAGAGGTCGAGGCTCGGCAGCTCGCTGAGGGTCACCCCCTCGTCGAGCACCGGGTACGGCTGTGCGCCGATCACCTCGATCCGGTGGCCCAGCCTGGCCAGTTCGCGGGAGAGATGCCGGACGTACACGCCCTGGCCGCCGCAGAACGGATTCCCCTTGTAGCTGAGCAGCGCCACTCGAAGGGGGCGATCCACACCAGCCTCAGCCGCCACGCCCGCTCCTTCATTTAGCTGCTACTCGCGGGTACTGAAGATAACGCGCCGTCCGTCGGCCGGAATGCGCGAAGTCAGGTGATTATCACCACGTGGGCGCGATGAGTAAACTGCAACGAGTTTCAGAGCCTGCCTCCGGAGCCTTCACCATGACGACGCGACCCCAGCCCTCCGCTCCCGCGCGGACCGAACGGCAGCGGGCCCGCAGGCGACGCATCCTGGACGCCACCACCGAACTGGCCGCGGCCGGCGGCTTCGACGCCGTGCAGATGCGGGAGGTCGCCGAGAGCGCGCAGGTGGCCCTGGGCACCCTCTACCGGTACTTCCCGTCCAAGATCCACCTGCTGGTGGCCGTGCTGTGCGACCAGTTGGAGCAGTTGCACGAGACGCTGCGGGAGCGCCCGCTGACCGAGCGGGAGCCGGGCGACCGGCTGCTGCGCACCCTCAAGCGCGCCTTCCGCGCCCACCAGCGCGAGCCGCGCCTCACCGAGGCGATGATGCGGGCGCTGCTGTTCGCCGACGGCTCGGTGCGGGCGGAGGTGAGCGCGGTGTCCCGGGTGACGGGGGCGCTGCTGCGGGACGCGGCCGGTCTGCCGGACGCGGAGACCGAGCGGAACCTGAGCGCGTTCCGGGTCATCGCCCACACCTGGCAGTCGACGCTCCTCTACTGGCTGTCGGGGAACATCACGCTGGCCGAGGCCCACCAGGACCTCGAAACGGCCTGCCGCCTCGTGGACCGCGCCTCTGCGCCGATAGAGTGACCGGCATCAGTTCACCCGCGGCGGGGGAAGCCGGTGCGAATCCGGCGCTGACCCGCAACCGTGAGCGGAGCCGCCCCACCCCGGACACCCGCGGCCCCACGAGCCGGAGCGCCTGCCGCGGGCCGCACTGGCCGTTCGGTCGCCCGCTGGGTGACCGGCACCGTCGTGGAGTACGGCGCTGAGCCCGGTGCCCCGCAGCGCGTGGTCGCGCTGTGGTGGTCGGCCGTGCCGGCGGACCAGCACAGCGAAAGGCGTTCCCGTGTCCTACCACCCCACCGCGCCCCGCCGCGCGCGCCGCGCCCTCCGCCGCCGTGCCGCGGCGCCGGCCCTGGCCGCCGTCCTGCTCGCCGCCGCGGCCCCGGCCGCGCTCGCCGCCGCCGACGATGCCTCGCCCGATCCGGCGTCGGACGCGTTGTTCGGCGAGGCGTCCCCGGAGTTCGACGGGGTGTGGCGGCAGTCGATCGCGCTGCTGGCCCAGGACGCGGCCGGGTACGCGCCGGCCGGTGAGGCGGTGGAGTGGCTGCTGGACCAGCAGTGCGCGGACGGCTCGTTCCTGTCCTACCGCGCCGACGTGTCCGCGCCGTGCGGTGACGTCACGGCGGCGGACTCCAACGCGACGGCGGTGGCCGTGCAGGCGCTGGCCGCGCTGGGCGGCCACGACGAGGCGGTGGCGTCGGCGCTGGACTGGCTGACCGGGGTGCAGAACGAGGACGGCGGCTGGAGCTACAACCCGGGCGGCGCGAGCGACGCGGACTCCACCGGCATGGTGGTCGGCGCCTTCGCGGCGGCGGGCGAGGACCCGGCGGAGGTGGTGCGGGACGGCCGTTCCCCGTTCGACGCGCTGGCCGGGCTCCAGCTCGGCTGCGACGCGCCCGCCGAGGAGCGCGGGGCGTTCGCGTGGCAGCCGGACCAGACGACCGGCGAGCTGTTCCCCAACGACCTGGCCACGGTCGACGCGGTGCTCGCCTCCTACGGCAGCGGGCTGCTCGTCGACCCCGGGAGCGTGAGCGCGGCGCCGGTCGAGCCGCTGGACTGCGGGGACACGGGCGAGGGCGAGAACGAGGACGGGGACGGGGAGGCTTCCGCGGAGCCGACGGAGTCCGCCGACGAGACGGCCTCCTCCCCGCGGCTCGCGTCGGCCTCGGCGGGCGCGGCGCGGCTGGCGGGCCTGCTGGAGGACGGCGAGCAGCACCTGGTCACGATGCCGGCCGGCGGCGAGGAGCAGCCGGACTACGCGACCACGACCCGGGCCGTCATCGCCCTCTCGGCGGGCGGCCACGAGGAGGCCCGCCAGGGCGCGCTGGACTGGCTGCGCGACCACCACGGCGAGTGGACCGAGCTGTCCACCAGCCCGGCGTCGCTGGGCCTGCTGGTGCTGGCCGCCCACGCGAGCGGCGTCTCGCCGCAGGACTTCGGCGGCACGAACCTGGTCGAGAACCTGAACGCCCTGGGCCCTGCCCCCGACGAGACCCCCGGCAGCACCGACGGCGCCACCGGCGCCGGGGACGCGGACGACGACTCCGGCGGCGGCGCCCTGACGTGGGTGCTGGCCATCGGCCTGGCCGCGGGCATCGCGATCGGCGTGTTCCTGAGCCTGCGAGGCCGCCGCGCCGGGAAGACCGACACCGCGGCATGACCGGGAGCGGACGGACGATACGCGCCGAGCGGCCGACGACCCCACTCCCCGGCGAACCGCCCGCAGTCGGGCGGGCAGCGGGACCAGCACACGGCCGGGCGACGGCCGCGCACGACGACGACGGCGCGGGACCGCGCCACACCCGGCCGCGGGTGGCCCGCCGGTGGGTGCTGTCGGCGCTTTTCGGCGCTCTCCTCGGGCTGCTCGGCGCGGCTCCGGCGGCGGGGGCGGACGATTCCGCGTACCGGTACTGGTCGTTCTGGACGTGGGACGGCGACGAGGGCCGGTGGGCCTACGCCACGCAGGGGCCGGGGACGCTCCGGGTGCGGGACGGCGACGTGCTCGGGTTCCGTTTCGCCGTCAGCGACGAGTCGTCCGACACCCGGGCGCCGCGCGGGGAGAGCGACTTCGAGGCCATCTGCGGCGGCGCGGGCGGGGGCGGCGATCGGGTCGCGCTCGTCATCGACTTCGGCACGCCCGCCGACGCGCCGAGCGGCGAGGCGCCGCCCGAGGCGCGGACCGCGTGCGCCGAGGTTGCGGACGGCGCCACCGCCGCGGAGGCGCTGGCCGGGGTCGCCGAGCCGCTGCGGTACAACTCCGACGCGCTGCTGTGCGCCATCGCCGGTTACCCCGCCCGCGGCTGCGCCGACCAGCTCTCCCGGGAAAGCGAGGCGGACGGCGGCGACAGCGGCGGCGGCTCGGCCGTGGCCGTGCTCGTCGGCACCGGAACGGTCGCCGTGCTGGCCGCCGCGGCATGGACGCGCGCCCGGCGCCGACGGTAGGCATGGGACCCGTCCTCGCCCGGCTGCGCGCGCCCCTGGCCACCCGGAGCAACGCCCTGCACGCGGGCGCCTGGTGGCTGTGGGCGCTCGGCCTGGCCGCCGCCGCGTCCCGCACCACCAACCCGCTGCTGCTGGCCCTCCTCGTCGCGGTCGCCGGATACGTCGTCGCCGCGCGCCGCACGGACGCGCCGTGGGCGTACGCGTTCGGCTTCTTCCTGGCCCTGGGTGCGCTGGTGGTGGCCGTCCGGGTGCTCTTCGCCGTCGTCCTCGGCTCTCCCATCGGCGGCACCACGGTCGTGTTCACGCTGCCCGAGGTGCCGCTGCCGGACTGGGCGCGGGGCGTGCGGATCGGCGGCCGGGTGACGGCCGAGTCGCTGGTGTTCGCGTTCGCCGACGGGCTCAGGCTCGCCGCCCTGCTGGTCTGCCTGGGCGCGGCCAACGCCCTGGCCAACCCCGCCCGCCTGCTGAAGTCCCTGCCCGGCGCCCTGTACGAGATGGGCGTCGCGGTGGTGGTGGCCATGACGTTCGCGCCGCGGCTCGTCGCCGACCTGCTGCGGACCCGGGCCACGCGCCGGCTGCGCGGCCGGGCCGACCGGGGCGCGCGAGCGGTGATCGCCGTCGCGCGGCCCGTCCTGGAGGGCGCGCTGGAACGGTCGGTCGCGCTGGCCGCCGCCATGGACGCCCGCGGCTACGGCCGGACCGCCGACGTGCCGCCCGCCGTCCGGCGCACGACGATCGCGCTGACGCTGGGCGGGCTGCTGGGCGTGTGCGCCGGTTCGTACGGGCTGCTGGCGGCCGAGGGCGCCGGGTACGGGCTGCCGCTGCTGCTGGCCGGGCTGCTGGCGGCGCTCGGCGGCCTGTGGCTGGGCGGGCGGCGCAGCCCCCGCACCCGCTACCGGCCCGACCGCTGGGGCGCGCGGGCGTGGCTGGTGGCCGGGTCCGGCGCGGCGGTCGCCGTGCTGGTCGCCCGGGCCGGGGGCGCGGACCCGGCGGCGCTCAACCCGCCCGCCGTTCCGCTGACCGCGCCCGCCTTCCCGCCGTGGCCCGCGGCGGCGATCCTGCTGGGGCTGCTGCCCGCGTTCGTCGCCCCGCGCCCGCCTCGTCCGCCCCATCCCGCTCGTCCCGCTCGTCCCGCTCGTCAGGGCACCGCCGCGGACCCCGAGGAGGCCCGTCCGTGATCCGTTTCTCCCAGGTCTCCGTCACCTACGCGGACGCCGACGCGCCCGCGCTGGGCCCGGTGGACCTGACCGTGCCCGAGGGCGAACTGTGCCTGCTCGTCGGCCCGTCGGGGGCCGGCAAGTCGACACTGCTGGGCACGGTCTCCGGGCTCGTGCCGCACTTCACCGGCGGCACGCTGCGCGGCCGGGTCACGGTCGCCGGGCGCGACACCCGCACCCACCGGCCGCGCGACCTCGCCGACGTGGTGGGGACGGTCGGGCAGGACCCGCTCGCGCACTTCGTCACCGACACGGTCGAGGACGAACTCGCGTACGGCATGGAGTCGTTGGGTCTGCCACCGGCCACGATGCGGCGGCGCGTCGAGGAGACCCTCGATCTGCTGGGCCTGGCCGGGCTGCGCGACCGGCCCATCGCCACGCTCTCCGGCGGCCAGCAGCAGCGCGTCGCCATCGGCTCCGTCCTGACGCTCCACCCGCGCGTGCTGGTGCTGGACGAGCCGACCTCCGCACTCGACCCGGGCGCCGCCGAGGAGGTGCTGGCCGTGCTCCAGCGGCTCGTGCACGACCTGGGCACGACGGTCCTGATGGCCGAGCACCGGCTGGAGCGCGTCGTGCAGTACGCCGACCGGGTCCTGCTGCTGCCCGCGCCGGGGGCCGCGCCCGTGCTGGGCGAACCGGCCGCGGTCATGGCCCGCTCCCCCGTGCGCCCGCCGGTGGTGGCGCTGGGGCGGCTGGCGGGCTGGGACCCGCTGCCGCTGTCGGTCCGGGACGCCCGCCGGGCGGCCGGGCCGCTGCGCGAACGCCTGACCGGCCGGGAACCGGCGGCTGCCGCGGCCCCGGCCGGGGCCGAGCCGCTGCTGACCGTGCGCGGCCTGTCCGTCCGCCGCGACCGCGCCGAAGTCCTGCGCGGCGTCGGCCTGTCGGTGCGGCCCGGCGAGACGGTCGCGCTGATGGGCCGCAACGGCGCCGGCAAGTCCACGCTGCTGCGCACCCTCGTCGGCATGCACCCGCCCGCCTCCGGCACCGTGGAACTGACCGGCGGCGTCGTCCCGCACCGCGCCGAGCCGCGCGAACTCCTGCGCCACGCCGGGCTGGTGCCGCAGGACCCGCGCGATCTGCTGTTCGCCGAGACGGTCGCCGCCGAGTGCGCGGGCGCCGACGCCGACGCGGGGGCCGAGCCCGGTTCCTGCCGGGCGCTGGTGACCCGGCTGCTGCCCGGCGTGCCGGACGGCACGCACCCCAGGGACCTGTCCGAGGGCCAACGGCTGTCGCTCGCGCTGGCGGTGATCCTCACCGCCGCGCCGCCCGTGCTGCTGCTGGACGAGCCGACGCGCGGCCTCGACTACGCCGCCAAGGCGCGACTGGCGGGCGTGCTGCGGGAGTTGGCGGAGGCCGGGCACTGCGTGGTGCTGGCGACGCACGATGTGGAGCTGGCCGCCGAACTCGCCCACCGCGTCGTGGTGCTGGCGGACGGCGAGGTGGTCGCGGACGGGCCGACGGCCGATGTCGTCGTCGCCTCGCCGTCGTTCGCCCCGCAGGTGGCGAAAGTGCTGGCGCCGCAGCAGTGGCTGACGGTCGACCAGGTCAGGTCGGCCCTCGGCGGCATACCGGACGCGGCGTGACCGGCCGGAGCCGGGACGGCGCCGCCGGGCCCCGGGGACAGGCGCGGCCGGTGCGGCTCGGCCCCCGGTCGGTCGCCGCGCTGACGCTGGTGTCGGCGACCGGCGTGGTCGCGTTCGGCTGGCCGCTGCTGGCGAGTTCGTCCTCCGGGCTCGCCCACTCCTCGGACGCGCCCTGGCTGTTCGCGCTGCTGCTGCCGCTGCTGCTGGCCGTCGCGGCGGCCACCGTCGCGGACACCGGCCTCGACGCGAAGGCCGTCGCCATGCTGGGCGTGCTGGCCGCGGCCGGAGCCGCGCTGCGTCCGCTGGGCGCGGGCACGGCCGGGCTCCAGCCGATGTTCTTCCTGATGGTGCTGGCGGGCCGGGTCCTGGGACCCGGCTTCGGGTTCGTCCTCGGCTCGGTGTCGATGTTCGCGTCCGCGCTGCTGACGGGCGGGGTCGGGCCGTGGATGCCGTTCCAGATGCTGTCCATGGGCTGGGTGACGATGGGCGCCGGGCTGCTGCCCGGCCCGCATTCCCTGCGCGGGCGCGGCGAGTTGGCACTGCTGGCGGCGTACGGGGCGGTGTCGTCGCTGTGCTACGGCCTGGTGATGAACCTTCAGGGCTGGCCGTACATCGCGGGCATGAGCACCGGGATCTCGTTCGTGCCGGGCGATCCGCTGCCGGACAACCTGGCCCGTTACGTCTCCTACGTGCTGGCCACCTCGCTCGGCTGGGACATCCCGCGCGCGCTGCTCACCGTGGTGCTCGTCCTGACCTCCGGCGGGACGGTGCTGCGGGCGCTGCGCCGGGCGACGCGGCGGGCGGCGTTCGACGTCCCGGCCCGCTTCGAGGACTGACCGGCCGGGCCGGGCGGCGGCGCCCGGGGCGGCCGTCAGGGCTCGATCGTCATCGACTCCAGCGTCTCGCGCGTGGCGGGGCCGTAGACGCCCTCGGGGTCCCCGGTCACGCCGTTCGCGCGCTGGAAGCGGGCCACCGCCTGGCGGGTCTCGTCGTCGTACCGGCCGTGCAGCCCCCCGGCGTAGGCCCAGTCGAGCTGCCGCAGCCGCCGCTGGAGCTCCGCGACCTCCGCCCCCCGGTCGCCCTCGCTCAGCACCGGCGGATCCTCCGCGCCGGGCGTCGGGCCGGTGCCCTGTCCCGGCGTCTCCGACGGGGTCGGCTCCGGTCCCGCCGTCCCGTCGGGTCCGGCCGTCTCCTCCGGCCCGTGGGCGTCCGGCGCGGCCGGGTCGCCGGTGACGTCGCCGGTCTCGCGCGGACCGGCGGTCTCGGGCGGGCCGCCGTCCGCCACGCCGTCCGGCTCGGGCACCGCGTCGCCGTCGGGCAGGGCCAGGCTCGGCCCGCCGTCGTCGGGCCCGCCGCGGCCGTAGCCGCCGAGCAGCGAGGCGGCGAGCGCGGTGCAGCCCACCACGGCGGCCACGGCGCCCCCGGCCGCGGCGGCGATCCGGGCCCGCTGGCGCGGCTTGCGGTGGGAGGCGTACGGGCGGCGCGGGCCGTACAGCAGTGTCTCGCCCGGCTCGTCGAACAGCGCGACGTCGGCCGGATCGGGCCCGTGCTGCGGCGGCCCGACAGGGCGGGAGAGGGAGTGCGTCAGGCACTCGCAGTCCGGCTCGCCGTTCGGCCGTGCCGCGCGACCACAGATGAGGCAGTCGAGCTGGTCGGCCATCGCGCCCTCCCCACCGGTCGATTGGCAGCGATTATGCACCACCCGTCCGGGCTACGCCGGGCCCTTCCCCGACAAGCCGAATCGAACATAACGGGTCAGAATAACCGCAAGGAAGTGCGACCGTCCCGAAGCGTTCGAAGCGCGCGGATCACCGCGCGCGGATCACGGCGAGGAGGCGCCCATGGCGGCGGCGCGGCCCTCCCCGGCGGCCGGTCCGGAACCGGCCGGTCCGGACCCGCACACCCGCGGCACGCTGTGGCTCTCGCTCGGCGCGCTGCTGCTCGGACTGTTCCTGGCCGCACTGGACCAGACCATCGTGGCGACGGCGCTGCCCACGATCGTCAGCGATCTGGGCGGCCTCGACCACCTCTCGTGGGTCGTCACCGCCTACCTCCTCGCCTCCACGGCGGGCACCCCGCTGTGGGGAAAACTCGGCGATCAGTACGGCCGGAAAAGGCTCTTCCAGACCGCAATCGTGATCTTTCTCATCGGCTCGGCGCTGTGCGGACTGGCCCGGAACATGCCGGAGTTGATCGGTTTCCGCTTCCTCCAGGGCCTGGGCGGGGGCGGGTTGATCGTGCTGTCGATGGGGATCGTCGGGGATCTGGTGCCGCCGCGCGAACGCGGCCGGTACCAGGGCCTGTTCGGCGCGGTGTTCGGCGCGACGAGCGTGTTCGGGCCGCTGCTGGGCGGGGTGTTCGTCGACCATCTGAGCTGGCGCTGGGTTTTCTACGTCAACCTGCCGGTCGGCGCCGTAGCCCTCGCGGTGATCGCCGGAGTGCTGCGTGTCCCCCGGCGTGGTGAACGGCATGTGATCGACTACGCGGGCACGTTCCTCATCGCCGCCGTCGCCGCGTGCCTGGTGGTCATCGCCTCGCTGGGCGGGACGACGTGGGCGTGGGTGTCCTGGCAGACCGCCGCCCTCGCGGTGCCGGCCGCGCTGTGCCTGGCGGTGTACCCGCTGGTCGAACGCCGGGCCGCGGAGCCGGTGCTGCCGCTGTCCCTGTTCGCCGTCCGCACCTTCGCGCTGTGCTGCGCCATCGCCTTCGTGATCGGCTTCGCGATGTTCGGCGGGATGACGTACCTGCCGACGTTCCTCCAGGTCGTGCACGGCATCTCGCCCACGCTGTCCGGCGTGCACCTGCTGCCGATGGTGCTGGGGCTGCTCCTGACGTCCACGCTCTCCGGGCAGTTGATCAGCCGCACCGGCCGCTGGAAGCTCTACCCGGTGCTCGGCACCGCCGTCACGGCCGCCGGCCTGCTGCTCCTGCACGGGCTGGACCGGGACAGCGGCGACGCCGGGATGAGCGTGTCCTTCGCGGTGTTCGGGATGGGCATCGGGCTGGTGCTCCAGGTGCTCGTGCTCGCCGTGCAGAACGCCGTCCCGTACGCGGACCTGGGCGTGGCGACGTCCGGGGTGACGTTCTTCCGCTCCATCGGCGCGGCGTTCGGGGTGGCCGCCTTCGGCACGGTCTTCACCGACCGGCTGGAGGAGAAGCTCACCGCCGCGCTGCGCGGCACGCGGCTGCCGCCGGGGGTGACCGTGGAGTCGCTGCTGCGCGATCCGCGCGGCGTCGGGGAGCTGCCCGGGGACGTCGGCGGGCGGGTGCTGACGTCGTACTCGGCGGCGATCACCGACGTCTTCCTGTACGCGGTCCCGGTGGTGGCCGTCGCGCACGTGCTGGCGTGGCTGCTGCGGGAGGACCGGCTGCGCGGCAGCGTGCGGGTGCCGGACGCGGCCGAGACGGTGCCGCCGAACCCGGTCGCGCGGTCCTCGTGCGACGAGTGCGCCCGCGCGCTGTCGGCGCTGGGCCACCGGGCCGGGCGGCGCGACCTGTACGCGCGGATCGCGCGCGACGCGGGCGAGGACCTGCTGCCCGCCGCGTGCTGGCTGCTGCTGCGGATCCACCGCTACGGGGCGGCCGAGCCCGCGCCGTCGGCGGACCGCGCGGGCGTGCCGCCCGAGGTGATCGCCCCGGCGGTCCGGCAGCTGGAGGAACGCGGCCTCGCCGTCCACGCGGGCCTGCCGCTGATCGCGACCGGACGCGGCCGGGAGACGGCGTCCCGGCTCGCGGACGCGCGGGAGCACCTTCTGGCCGATTTGCTGGGCGACTGGTGGGGACCGGACCGGCCGCGCGATCTGACGGAGCTGGTACGGGAGTTGAGCGCGGAGCTGAACGGGCTGCCCGGCCGGGGCTGAACCCCGGCCGGAATCGGGGGCGCACGGGGGGTGGCGCGGGACGGCCTCGTTTTGTACCGTGGAAGAACAAAGTGGTTCCGCCCGCGTCCCCGACCAGATCCGGGCGGGGCCACTGGCTTCCCGGCCCGGGCCCGGGCCCGGAAATTCCCGGGTGCCTCAGCCGGTGATCGCCTCGGCGAAGCTGAAGCCCGCCAGGACCAGCATCACGGTCGCCGCCACCCGCGTGATCAGGTGGAGCGGGACCCGCCTCAGCAGCGCCCGGCCGCCCAGGATGCCGAGGCCCGCCACCGCCCACAGGGCCAGCACCGCGCCGAGGGCCACGGAGAGTGGGTCGTCGTAGCGGGCGGCCAGGTTCGCGGTCATGATCTGGGTGATGTCGCCGAACTCCGCGACCATGATCAGCGCGAAGCCGCTGCCCGCCACCCGCCAGAACGACGGGTCGGACGGCGCCTTGACCTCTTCGTCCTCTCCGTTCTCCTCCGCACCGCCTTTGCGCGCCTCGCGCAGCAGGAGCAGCGCGCCGCCCAGGAAGAGCGCCCCCACCACCGCCTGCAACGGCCGCCGCGGCAGCAGCGTCAGCACGCTCCCGGCCGCCACCGCCAGGGCGACGTGCACGACGAACGCCGCGGCGACGCCCGCGAAGACGTAGGAGGCGCGGAAACGGGTGCCGAGGACCAGGCCCGCGAGGGCGGTCTTGTCGGGAAGCTCGGCCAGGAAGACGACGCCGAAGACGACGGCGGCGACGGAGATGCTGAACACGGATGGGTCCTCAATCGAAGCTCGGGCCACCGTGCCACAGGTCCGCGGGAATGCGAGGCTCCGGCACGGCAGCGTCGATGACACTGTCGGCCGAAGGTCTCGCTGGCGGACGCTTCCGTCCGCTCCGGGCGCCGGGTCCGCCGCCGCCCCCCGCGGTGTGCGGGCGGCGGCGACGGGCCAGTATGTCGACGGTCCGGCGAAGAGCTACTCCCCTTCAGACCCCTCCACTGTATACGTGGGGTCGGCCGTCATTCCCCCGCGAGCGGAACCGTGAAGCACGCCGCGCGGTCACCGGCCGTGCCCGGCTCCTCCCCGTCGTGCCCGTGCGAGGTCGCGTGCTCGTGCAGCACGATCGCGTTCGCGCCGCCCTCCCGGAACACCCAGTCCTGATGGGCCACCGCCGCGCCGACGCCGGACTCGTCGGCCGTGAGGTCGAGCCAGACCTCGTTCTCCGGCGTGGCGACGCCCGGCACGTCCTGGTAGTGCCCGCCGGACGCCGCGGGGTCCGCGCCGCAGGGGTCGGTGTGGATGTGCGTGCCGTAGGTGTGGCCGGGCACCAGACCGCTCACCAGCACCTTGATCGTCGTGGTCCCCGCGACGACGGACTCCGTGACGAGGATCACGGCGCCCTCCGGCACCAGTTCCTCGTCGTAGGTCACCGCCTCCGGCACCTCGTCCGCCGCGGCGGGCACCGGCTCGAACTGCCCGGACGCCAGGAGCAAGCCCACCCCCGGCCCGTCCGCGGCGACCGCCGTCCCCGCCGTCGCGAGTACCGCGGCCATCGCGGCGGCCCCCGTGACCATTGCCTTCATCACGTGCTCCTTACCTGTGGTTCGTTTCGACCCCGTGGGCCACACTGCCCACGACTGATCCTGAGACACCCGCCACACGCACCCGCATGCGCCGGGCGAAGGACACAGGCGTACGCTGTACGGCGGAACCAGGACGCGCAAGTGCGCGTCCTGTCCGGTCACGGGATGGACATCGGCCGACGGGGAAACGGGGATCAAGTGCAGGAGACCTTGGGGATACTGCTCTATGCCCCCTGGATCTACGTGATCATCGCGGTGTCGATCCTGCTCGACGTCTTCGTGCCCGTGCTGCCCAGCGGCGCGCTGGTGGTGACGGCGGCGACCATCGCGGCGGGCACCGCGGCCGATGTGGCGGGCATCACCGCGCCCTACCCCGACAGCAGGCTGCCCCAGCTGTTCCTCCTCGTCGTCTGTGCCACCACGGCCTCGATCCTCGGGGACCTGCTGGCGTACCGGCTCGCCCTGCGCGGCGGGCGCCGTTTCGGCCACGCCATCGAGCGGTCGCGCCGCCTGTCCGCCGCGCAGAAGCGGCTGGAGACGGCCCTCACCCGTGGCGGCGGCCCGCTGGTCGTGCTGGCCCGGTTCGCCCCGGCCGGGCGCGCCGTGGTGAGCCTCGGCGCGGGCGTGGCCCGGCGCCGGGCCCGCGACTTCCTGCCCTGGTCGGCGCTGGCGGCCGTGGTCTGGACGTGCTACAGCGTCGGCGTCGGCTATCTCGGCGGCCAGCTCCTCGGCGCGAGCTGGATCAGCACCGGCCTGTCCCTGGTGGCCCTGGCGGCGGCCGGGGTCATCGCCGCCCGCGTCCTGCGGCCGGCCGCGGCGGAGCCGCCGGCCGCCGGTTCCTAGGCGCTTCCGGGGGCGCCTTCCCGGGCGCTCCCGGCCAGCCGGCCGATCCCGCCGTACCACGAGACGTCGGCGTGGTCGGGCCGCTGCTCCTCCGGCTCGGTGGCCCGCCAGTCGGAGACGACCTGCACGCCCGGCTCCACGATCTCCAGCCCGTCGAAGAACTCGGTGAACCGCTCCCGGCTGCGCAGCGTCAGCGGCACGCCCTGCGAACGGTAGGCGCGCTGCACCCCCATCGCCGCCTCCGGCGCGATGTCGGCGGTGGCGTGCGACAGGATGAAGTGGCTCCCGGCCGGTACGCCCCCGGCGAGCGTGCGCACGATGCCCGCCGGGTCCTCGTCGTCCCCGACGAAGTGCAGCACGGCCACCGCCAGCACGCCGACCGGCAGGGCGAAGTCGATCAGCGCCCGCGTCCGCGGGTGGTCGAGAATGGCGCGCGGCTCGCGGATGTCGCCCTGGATGACGGTGGTCCGGGCGTCCCGGGCGAGCAGGGCGCTGCCGTGGACGAGGACGATGGGGTCGTTGTCGACGTAGACCACGCGGGCGTCCGGGTCGACGGACTGGGCGACCTGGTGCACGTTCTCGGCGGTGGGCAGCCCGGACCCGAGGTCGATGAACTGTCTTATCCCCGCCTCCTGGACGAGATACCGGACGGCTCTCCCCAGGAACTTGCGGTTCTCGCGGGCGGCGGTGCGCAGCATGGGAAACGACGCCAGGGCCTTCTCCGCGGCCTCGCCGTCGACCGTGTAGTGATCCTTCCCGCCGAGGAGGTAGTCGTACATCCGGGCGGAATGCGGCTGGTGGGTCCGCAGGTCGATCGGCGAGTAGTCCTCCACGCGGCTCTCCCTCTGTCTCCGTCAGCTGTCCACCGTTTGATCAACAGGGCGCAGAATAACGCGCGTTGACGCAGCTCCGGACCCCCGCGGGGCATATTCCGGCCGCCGTCGCCGAACGCGCCGCACGCCGGCGGACCGGCTCACCGGGACCTCCGTTCCCGCGGCGGCGCCCGGGCCTCAGCGCGGGCGCGCCCGGCAGGGACAGTCGCATCGCGAGCCCACCGCCTCCCCCTTCGCACACAGGTCGCGGTCCCCCAGCGGACAGCCGGACCGCTCACCGACGACCTCGGCCAGCGCGTCCCGCAACACCTTCGCGTCGGTCAGGCCCGTTCCCGCCGGCCGGATCAGCCACCGCGTGACCGGCGCCCCCGACCACGCTCCGTTCACCCACCCGGCCGGCGGCACCGGCAGACACCGCCCCCGGCCCCACACCGCCACGCCGCCCGCGGGCTCCCAGCCGTCCGCCGTACCCGGCTCGACCAGCCACGTCAGCACCTGACCGGCCTGGTCCTCGATCACCGGGCCCGACCGTTCCCACAGCCGGGCCATGACCGGGAACCCGGTGACGCTCGGCATCCGCACCGCGTCGAACCACCGCCCGCACGGCACCGTCCGCACCCCCCACTCATCGGGCGGCAGCCACGACAGAGACACGTTCATCGGGCAACTCCCTTCCAGCGGCTCACCGTTGCCAGCACGGACCGTGCACGCCGCATCACCTAGTGCAGCGAATCGCACCCCGGCTGACCACGCCCTTTCACCCGCCCTTTTCGCTCAGGGCCACGCTCCGGGGCGGGAAGTGCCTTACGGGGAGCGGGTATTCACTACGGTGAGGTCGCGGGGACGGACAGAAGGGCACCATGGCCGGGTCGAGGCAGGGCAATGCCGCGCTGCGACAGGCGCGCCGCGCGCTGAAACGCACGCAGGAGGAGATCATCCTCGACCTGCGGGAGTGCGCCACGCGCCTGTTCGAGTCCGGCGCGCTCAGGGCACGGGTGGAGATCAGCCTCCGGCAGTACCAGAAGTGGGAAAGCGCCAACCCCCCTTGGCCTCATCCGGCCGGCCGCAGGGTCCTGGAGACGTTCTTCCGGCGGCCCGTGGGGGAACTGGGCTTCACCTCCCCCTTCGACGCGGAGCCGACGCACGACTCCCGGACGAGTCATCCCGCGCCGCCGCGTGCGGTGCCCAGCGAAACGGGTGATCCTACGAACCGACGCAGTGCTCTGACCCTCCTCGGCGGAACGGCCCTCACTCCCCTGACGGTTCTGGAGTCGGCCGGCGCGGACGACGTGCACGCCTACACGCGCCGCGCGGAGTTGACCGATCTCGTGCCCGAGGACATCGAGTCGCTGGAACGGGCCGTGCACCACTTCGACGTCGACTACTCCCTGATGACGCGCGCCCCGCACTCCCCGCGCGAGCTGTGGCCCGTCGTCGCCGCGCATCGCCACCGGGCCTCCGACCTGCTGCACGAACGCCGCCACACGCTGCGCGAGGGCCGCGAACTCGCGCACCACGCGGGGATGTTGTCGGTCATCCTGGCCTGGCTCGCGCACGACACGGGCCGCCGGGACCTGATCCCGGCGCTGTGCGCGGACGCCTGGCACCACGGCCGCCAGGCCGGGGACCCGGAGGTGTGCGCCTGGGCGGAGGACGTGGCCTGCACCGAGGCCCTCTACGCCGACCGGCCGCACGACGCCCTGACCGCCGCCACCCGCGGCCTGGCCGTGGCCCCGCGCGACGGCAACGCCGCCATCCGCCTGTCCACCCAACTCGCCCGCGCCCAGGCCCGCGTGGGGAACCGCGAGGCCTTCACGGAGGTGGCGGCCCGCGCCCGCCGGCACCGCGAGGCGCTGCCCGCCCACGGCACGGGCCTGTTCGCCGTGGACGCCGTCCGCATCGTCTCCGTCGACGCCACCTCCCACGGCTGGCTGGGCGACCACCAGCGCGCCCACGACGCGGCCGTGGAGGCCATCCACCTGTACGAGGCCGCGCCCAGCCCGCACCACGCCCCCACCCGGCTGGCCATCGCCCGCCTCGACCTGGCCCTGGCCCAGGCGGCCCTCGGCGAACCCGAGGCCGCGATCGCCACGGCCCGCCGGGCCCTCGACGGCAGCCGCCTGGTCCAGGCCATCCGCGACCGCGCGGCCCAGCTCCACCACACGATGACCCGCCGCTACCCCGCCCACCCCGAGGTCCGCGCGTTCGGCGAAGAACTCCACACCCTGACGACCCGATGACCCCGCACGCCGCCCCCGGCCGGAAGGGCGGGGACGGAAGGGCGCGGACGGAAGGGCCGCACGGAAAGGGGGGTGAGGAAGGGGAGCGAAGGGTGGGTGCAGACGGGTTCGAACCGCCGACATCCGCCTTGTAAGGGCGGCGCTCTACCGCTGAGCTATGCACCCCGGATCGCGGCACAGCCTACACGGCCGCCCATGGGCGTGGCGCTGGTGGGAGAATGGGCGCCGGTGGTCACCTGGCCGGATCGTGCGGGGAGTAGGGACACGTGACAGCGACGCGCATAGCGAGGCACTTCGCCGCTTCCGTGCTGCTCCCGCCGCTGGTGCTGCTGGCCGTGCTGCCGGCGGTCTTCACCGGGGCCGGGGCCCGGCGGTGGGGGCGGAGCCGGGTCGAGGAGCTGCGGGCCGAGGCGCAGGGGGCCAAGGACGCCGCCGCCGACGCGTTCTACGAGCTGGACAGCGCGCAGCGCGACCTGCGGATCACCGTCGAGACCATCACCGCCGCCGACGACACCCCGCCGGCCGCGCGCGTCGCCGCGGACTTCGCCCGCTTCGGGCAGCGCATCGACCGCGTCAGCCAGGAGTACATCGCCGTGGTCGACGCCCACGATCTCGACAGCGGCGCCCTGGACGCCGCCGCGGCGGCCCGCGCGCGGCAGGAGCTGCTCCGCGTCCGGGACGAGATGGTGCGGACCCGCGAGGAGCTGGAGCGGTTCGGGCGCGGCCTCGGGCCGCTGGCCGAGCGCGCCGAGTCGCAGCTCGCACAGGTCGCCCCGGCCGTGGAGCGCGCCCGGCAGGCGCTGCGGGAGGCCACCGGCGCGCTGGACGAGGCGCGCGGCGCCGGGCTGCCCGCCGGGGAGCCGGCCGCGGCCCTCGCGGCGCTCGGCCCGGAGCTGCGGCTGCTGAACGAGGGCGCCGGGCGGCACGGCATCAAGCCGACGATCCGCCGCGCCGAGGACGTGCGGCGGCGGGCCGAGGCGATCACCGCCGAGGTCCGGCGGCTGCCGGTGCTGGCGGCCGGGATCGACAAACGGCTCGCCAGCCTGCGCACCCGCGCCGAGGCGATCACCACCCGCGCCGGGCACGTCGAGCCCGTCCTCAGCGAGCTGCGCCGCCGCTTCACCGCCGCGTGCTGGCAGGACCTCCAGCGGGTGCCCGAGCAGGCCGCCGAGTCCGTCCGGCAGGCCCACGAGGTGCTGGCCCGGGCGCGCCGGGCGCGCGAGGAGCAGCGGTTCGCGGAGGCCACGGCCCTGCTGCAGGACGTGCACGCGCTGTTCGGCCGCACCGAGGAGGCCGTGTCGGCGGCCGGGGAGCGGCTGCGGCGGCTGAACGAGGTGGCGATCGACCCCAGGCGGGAGATCGACCGCACCCGGTTCGTCCTCCGGGACGCGCAGCGGCTGGCGATGACCAACCGGACGTTCCCCGAGCCGCGCCACGCCGCCCCGCTGGACGCCGCGGCGGAGCGGCTGGAGCGGGCGGTCGCGACGCTGGAGAACGGCGGGCGCAACCCCGACTACTGGCTCTTCCTGACCGAGACCGAGGCCGTGCGGGGCATGGTCGCGGCCGTCGTGGAGGACATCCGCGCCGGGCGTTAAGGACCCTTGTCCGCGGGTACGCGTGAGTCCTCCGGCGATGGCGATGGGAGGTCGAGTCGCATGCCCGCAACCCTGGTCGGCACCGACGCGCGCGGGGAGCCGCGCCTGCCGCACACCGGGCCGCGTGCCCTGCTGCGGCGGGCCAGGCTGGACGAGCACCTGCCCGTCGACCGGCGGCTGAGCCGCGTCTACCGGATCGGCGCCGGGCTGGTCGGCGCCGGGCTGGTGATCTTCGGGATCCTCGGGCTGACCGAGAACGTCGGCCTGTTCGACACCCGCAACGACACCGTCTGGGGGCTGAACACCAACGGCGCGCTGAGCTGGCTGTCGATCGTCGTCGGCCTGCTGCTGTTCGGCGGCATGATCAAGGGCGGGAACTTCGCGTCCACGCTCAACATGCTGCTCGGCGTCGCGTTCATCCTCAGCGGCTTCGTCCATCTCGCGCTGCTGGAGACCGACTTCAACATCCTCAACTTCCGCCTCCAGAACGTGATCTTCAGCTTCGCCGTCGGGCTGCTGCTGATGACGTTCGGCATGTACGGGCGGGTCAGCGGCCGGCTGCCGCACGACAACCCCTACTGGCGGGCGCGGCACCCGGAGGCGGCGGGCGAGGAGCGGCAGCGCCGTGAACTGGTCGAACGGCGCCGCCGCGAGCTCACGACCCCGCCGACAGGGCGGCCACCCGTCGCAGGAGGATCCGGAGAATCTCCTCGCCGCACCTGACGCCGTGCGAGGGCAGCGCCACCACGTGCGGCGCCGCCCAGCCCGTGGAGGCCAGCTCGCCGTGCCCGGGGCGCCAGCCCTCGTGGGCGGCCAGCAGCAGGTCCGCGTCGAGGAGCGAGTCGCCGGCCGCCAGCACCGCGCGCGCCCCCGTCCGCCGCACGATCTCGGCGACGGCGGCGCTCTTGGTCAGCGGGCGCGGCACGGCGTAGAGCTTGCGGCCCTGGAGGGAGACGGTCCAGCCGCGCGGCTCGGCCCAGTCGGCCAGCTCCTTGGGCCAGCTGTCGGGCATCAGGGCCCGTTCCACCACCAGGTAGGTGAACAGCTCTTCCGCCTCGCGCTCCTTCAGCAGCCACGCCGGGTCGGCAGTGCGGACCAGGTGGTCGCGGACCTCCTCCAGCGGGACGCAGTCGGCGGCCAGGGCCTGCCGGACCGACGCGTTCCAGTCGTAGTCGGTCCGCCCGTCCACCAGCAGGTGGCCGCCGTTGGCGCAGATCGCGTAACGCGGCACCGGGCCCGGGAAGTTGATCCGCCGGTACTGCTTGCGGGTGCGGGTGGTGGTCGGCACGAAGAACGCGTCCGGGTGCGCGGCCAGCTCCGCGATCATGCGGCCCGCGGGCTCGGTGATGAACGACTGCGGCCGGGATTCGTGGACTTCGACGCTGAGCAGCCGGGGCGCCTCGGCGTCCGGCATGTCAAGGCCCAGGGCGGTCGCGGAGTAGATGAGGGTGCGGTCCAGATCGGTGGCGACGAGCGTGGTCACTGTGCGGCCTTTCCGTCGGCACCGGTGGCGCCCTTGGTGTAGCGCGGGTGGATGAGCCCGACGCAACTGTAGGGCAGGTCGTCCGTCTCCTCGACCGGTACCCCGCGCTGCGCGGCCAGCAACCGGATGTGGTCCAGGTCGGCGCCCGCGCCCCGCCGCGCCAGCACGCGCCAGGGCACGCGGCGCAGCAGGACCCGCGTGGTCTCCCCCACGCCGGGCTTGACGAGGTTCACGTCGCCGATGCCGTACTCCTCGCTGATCCGCTCCACCGCGCGCCAGCCCTCCCAGGTGGGGGTGCGGTCGGCGGCGAGCAGGGCGGCGGCGTCGGCGGCGACTCCCGCCACCACGGCCGGGTCGGTGAAGTGGCCGCTGACGACGTCGAGGAAGTGGTTCGAGACGTCGGCGCCGGCCAGGTCCCGGTAGTGCTTGGCGCCGTGGAAGTCGTCCGGGCCGACCAGGTCGGCGCGGAGCACCGTGCGCGAGATCAGCCCGGACACCGTGGAGTTGAGGCACGCGGAGGGGATGAGGAAGTCCTCGCGCGTGCCGTAGGTGGTGACGCAGCCGCCCGGGTCGGCCAGCACGGCCAGGCCGGGGTCGAAGCCGGGGAACCCGGCCAGCGCGTCGGCGAGTTCCCGGGTGATGGCGCCCTTGCCGGTCCAGCCGTCCACGAACACGACATCGGCCGGGTCGTGATGGGCGGCCAGCCAGCGCAGCGCGGTGGTGTCGATGCCCTGGCCGCGGACGATGGAGACGGCGTAGTGCGGCAGGTCCAGGCCGTGGGCGTGCCGGGCCCAGCGGCGCATCAGGATGCCGACGGGCGTGCCGGCGCGCGCCAGCGACACCAGCACCGGCACCCGGCCCGGCCGGGGGTGCTCGGCGAGCACGGCCTCGGTGACGGTGCCGACCGCGCGGGCCACCCGCCCGGCCGAGGCGTCGAGCGCGGCGTGGAAGAGCCGCTGGTACTCCTCGCTCGGCTGGTACTCCACGGGCAGCGACTCGGCGTAGTGCGCGCCGCCGGACTGGATGGCCTCCTCCCGCTCCTCGGCCGGTGCCTCCAGCGTGACGTCGGAGAGGTCCTGGAGCAGCCAGCCGACCTCGTCGGGCGCGTAGGAGGAGAACGCCGGGCCGCGCAGCGGTTCGGGCAGGCGCGGGTGAGCGACGGTCCCCGGGCCGCCGGGCCGCGGATCCGCGCGAGGGCCGCGCTCCCGCCGGGCGGGCGGCGCGGCGGACGGCGGGAGGAACGGCACCACGGCGAGCAGCAGGTGCGGGGCGTGGGCGCCGAGCGCCGCCAGCAGGCCGCCGGCGGCGTGGAGCGGGGGGGTGTCCCCCGCCGAGTCGGTGACCAGGACGATGGCGTCCCAGTGCTGCCCGGCCACGTTGTAGGCGAAGCGCGGGCCGGGCCCGTCGGCGGGCGTGTCGTGCGCGGGGAAGCGCAGGCGGCTGCGGATGGCGTAGCCGGGGTCGTCCACCGGCACGACCGGGGAGCGGGTGGTCGTGGAGAAGTACGCCTCCACGCCGGTCCCCGCGGTGCCGCCCGCCGCCTCCAGGGCCGCCGCGAGCCGCAGCGGGACGTAGATCAGCTCCTCGGTGCCCAGCACCAGCACGCGCCGGGCGTCCGGCGGCAGCGCGGCGGCCAGCCGCGCGCCCGCATCCGGCAGCGCACCCTCCAGGCGCGCGCGGTCGGCGGGCGTGAAGCCGTGCCGTCCGCCGTCCGGCAGCCCCTCCGGCCAGCCGAGGTCCACCCGCACCGGCCGCGCCGCGAACCGGCCCGCCGGTGCGGCGGCCCCGGCCCCGCCCTCGTGCTCCACCACCAGGGCGGCGCCGCGCTCCAGCACGTCGGCGGGCAGCCCGACCCGGCCGCGCGCCAGCGCGGTCACCTCGACCGTGGCGCCGAGGTCGGCGGCGAACTTCTCCAGCGCCTCCCGCTCGGTGTCCGTGCGCATGTCGACCAGCGCGGCGACCACATAGCGCTGCCGGGGCCAGTGGCGGTGCAGCGTCTCGATGGTGTTGCGCACGGTCCGGCCGGTCGACAGCTCGTCGTCCACCAGCACCAGCGGCCCGCCCCCGGCGAGGAACGCGGGGTCGGTGGGCAGCAGCAGGTGCGAGGTGTGGTGGCTGTGCTCCTCCTCGAAGCCGCCGACGGGCTCCACGCCCGGCACCGGGCGGCGCGTGGAGTGCAGGTACGCGACGCCGCCGAGGCCGTCCGCGACACAGTGCCCGAGACCGGTCGCGGTCTCGGCGTAGCCGAGCACGACGGCCTCACGGGCCGCCTCGGCGCCCAGCAACGCGGCGACGCGGCGGCCGAGTTCGACCCCGGTGCCGTGCACGACCGCCGGACGCTGCGGGATGTGCTTGCCGAGCACATGGGACACCAGCAGGTGCGCGCGCTTGGGGTTGCGCCGCAGGGCGAGGCCCAGCAGGTCGCGCACGCCGTCGCCGTGCAGCCGCACGCCCAGCCGCGACGAGACCCATTCACCCGTCCATATCGGGTCGCGGGCGCTCATTCGATGCCCGCCGCGAGCAGGTCGACGAAGTCGACGCCGTCCCGGGCGACGCCGAACATCTCGGCGCGCAGCATGGTCCGTTCGGCCCAGGCCCGGTGCGGCTTCACCTCGTTCATCTTGTTGGTGTAGGCGGAGCGGAGCACGCCGCCGCCGGGGCCGGTGCCCAGGATGTCGGCGGCGTCGGTGAACTCCTCGTGGGAGACGACGGACAGCGCGTGCACGGGCGCGACGTGGGAGGGGTGGATGCAGGTCTTGCCCATCAGGCCGTTGGCCCGGTCGAGTTCGATCTCCTGGAGCAGGCTGTCCATGTCGCGCTCGATGAGCCGGGTGCGCAGGCCCTCGGCCCGCCCGCTGAAGGGGCTGTTGCGCAACTGCGGCTTGAACATCCGCTCCTGGCCCCGGAAGTACTCCCACACCGGGCCGGTGACGGTGTAGCCGGTGCCGTCGGCGCGGCCGAAGACGTTGACCACGTCGGCGATGACGGAGGCGACGATGTGAACGTCGTAGGCGGTCATCTCGGGGCTGCGGCGCAGGCCGTACACGGAGCAGAAGTCGGTGACGCCCAGGCGGACGGCGGGTATGCGGTCGCGGTACTTGTCCATGACGCGGGCGGCGGCGCCCAGGGCCTCCGCGCGGGTCTCCAGATGCAGCAGCTCCGGGGACTCCAGCACAGGCATCGCCAACAGGCGGCGGCCGGACATGACTTCGGCGCCGGTGAGCGCCTCCAGGAAGGCGGGGCCGGAGGCGGCGGTGAACTTGGGGATCACAAAGCCGGTGAGCAGCTCGGCGGCCGGGCCGAGGCGGCTGGTGAGGCTGGTGATCTGCTCGGGCACGCGGACGCGGACGAAGAGCAGCGGCAGATCGGCGTGGCGATCCTCGCGCAGCAGCTTGCCGAACTGTTTGACCAGATTCTCCTCGGCGCTGGGCACCTCGGCGTCGCTGATGGAATCCTCCAGGCACAGCACCATGGACACCACCCCGCCCGCCGCCTGTTTGCGGATGTCGGCGGCGAGGCGGGCGCGGGTGGCCGGACTGTAGAGAGTGGCGCCGAGCGCGATGCCCAGGGTCGTGACGGGGGAATCCGGACCGAACTCGGCCGGCTCCTGGTGGAACAGCGCGCGACGTTGCGCAGGCGAGAGGTGCCCGTAATGCCGCATAGAACTCCCCGACTGTTTGGCTGACCGCTCCGGGCGCCCCACTGGCTGCACCGGACCCTCGGCAATCGTAGGCGGGGCATTGTTTCCTGGGTGTGGCGACAGGCAGGATTCCTGTTATGACACGTGCGCTGGAGAAGGGGGCAACTATTCACCTTCCCTTCGCCGTGTTACGCGTTGTGCTGCGGTGGACGCCGACCGCCATCGGGGCGGGCCCCGCGGTGCCGGATCTCGATCTGTCCGCGCTGCTGGTCGACGCGGCCGGACGGGTGCGTACCGAGGGCGACTTCGTCTTCTACAACCAGCCGCGCCATCCCTCGGGCCTGGTGCGGCGGCTGCCGAAGCGACGGGAGGCGGAGGGCCTGCGGGACACCGTGGAGGCCGAACTGCCGGGCCTCGACCCGACGGTGAGGCGCGTGGTGCTGGCCGCCTCGGCGGACGGCGGCTTCCGCGCGACCGCCAGCCGCCCGCGGCTGGCCCTGCACGACGCGGCGACGCCCGGCGCGGCACCGCTGGCGGTCCTGCCGCTGACCCCGCACCCCCGGCACACAGCCCTGGTCTGCGGCGAGTTGCGGCGGGACGGGACCGGCTGGACCTTCCACGCGTCGGGACGCGGCTACCCGGGCGGACTCGTCGCCCTGGCCGCGGACTTCGGCATCACGGCGTTCGACCGGGCGGACGTGGTCGTCACGCTGGTGTCGGCCGACGGCAAGAACGTGGAGATCGGCCTGACCGAC
>NZ_JBPQTQ010000046.1:0-38145 GCF_051386415.1 Streptomyces sp. URMC 129 | reverse complement strand
CCCCCAACCCGGCCACCTACGTCCACAACCCCCTGACCTGGTGCGACCCCCTGGGCCTTGCGCCTAAGTGCCTCAACGAACTCGGGAGGGACGGACGAGACGCGAATCACAACTATGTGTCCGGTTCCACCGAGGGACAGAGACTTGCCGAGCAGTTGCGCCGCGAGTCGGCCGATTCGATCTTCACGCCGGATGGAAGGCTGACTCCGCAGGCCATCGCCGGATCACGGGAGGTAATCGCCGGTGAGGATCTCGGCAACCCGCATCTCCGGGCTCATCTGACAGCAGACGGCAGCAACCTCAGCGACTGGGGCAAGTACTCAACAAGTACTCATCAGAGCCCTTTCGGCGATTTCCAGGTGCATTTCTACTACAATAGAGAGACAGGGCAAGTGGTATACGATTACGACTACAAAGCAGTCATGAACAGAAGGTAAGAGGCTTGAAAGTCAGGTACACCCGGAGCGAGATCCCCGGAGAGCGCCAGCCGCTCGGGACGGATGCACTGAGACCAGACGAGGAGTACACCGTTCTGGAGGTTTTCTTCCAGCACAACAAGAGGACTTTGTTCCGCATGGAGTACTCTCCTTATGAGTCGTCCGCACTGTTTGACAGTCGCCTTTTCACTGTAACATCGCCACAAATTCCGCATTGCTGGAAGTTCTTCCAGCTGGAGAGCGGATCATTCTCCTTGAGGCCGGAATCCTGGAGTGCGCCTGGTTTCTGGGAAGCTTTTTACGACCGGGAACAATGGGCCGTGGAAGCGTACGAGGCCGAGAAGCGGAAGATCTTGGCGACATCGTGAGCCTGCTGAGGAAACCAAAGGGAACGCCCTGGTGCACGCCGCCCCTACCGACACCGCGGAGGACAGCAGTGCCGCAAAAGGTGGGCTGAAGTACGAGGACGCCGGAAACCTCGCCGAAGGGCTGGGCGGACTCCGGAAGATGGTCGGGGAGATCGATTGGGCCACCGTCCGAAAGGTGACCGTGCGAGAGATCGCATCCAAGAGGAAGTTCCTGGTGTGGCAGCACTCGGTGACCACTCAGCTCTGCTCCTCAGGAGCCATCATCCTCAGAGCTACGAGACTCGCGTCGACGTTGCGTTTCCCGCCGTCGAGCTGATGAAATTGCGGCCGAGCCATGAGCCTCTGACCATCCACCAAGCTGATGAAGAGGAATCCGTCCGGCGTCCGGGAACGCAGATTCCCACCCATGGGTCCCTTTTCTCCTCAACGACGGTGAGGGCTGCGTCTGCGCGGCCAAGTGCTCGTGGCACGAGGATCAGGGGGACCACAGGACACCTTCTCGCTTCGGCCCCCTGCGGGGGACCGAATGAGGATCATCGCGAGAAGCCGCCGCAAGAAGACGGTCTCCTATCCTCTTACCGGCAAGGTGCACACACGACTACAGACGCCCGGATGATGCCCGAAGCACCACGTGGGTGAGAGCACTTGCACGACTCACGGGAGGTGATTCCGACAGCATTCCCGGCCCGCACTGCGGCTTTCGGGCTTCTGCGATCGCGTCCGAGAGCGCATCACTCTACGGCCTCGGAGGGACTGCCTGCCGATCATCATGTGAACCTGAGCCGGAAACGCCACTCCTCGATGACCTACTGCCTGATCGTCCTCCCTATGCATGACTGCCGGGGACTACCATGCATGACTGCCGGGGACCACCCCCGCGCATATCTCGGCAAGAAACGTCGGCCGGCCCGATGCTGTGCCGTGGTGCCCGGCATGCCTCGGCGCCGGGGATGCGCGGCCGTGATCAGCGGCGTCGGGATGGCTACCGGGCCGGCGCGTTCGTGGCGATGTCACGGGCGTGCGGGGGGTGTTCGGGGTGGCGGAGGTGCGTGTCGGCTCCCGGGCGGGGGTGTGGCGCGCATCCCCCGGCCGAGTTCATCGAAGCGGTGTTGGCCCGGCGCAGCGCGTGATCGCGCGGCGTACAACCAACGCCGGGGCTCGGGGGTCTCCCTCGCCATGAGATACCTGATGAGAGTTGGCAGTGTCCTGCTGGTCGCCGGAGTGGTGGCGGTGGCCGGGGGTGGGGTGGCCTCGGCCGGGGTTGTGCGGGATGTCGAGCGGGGGTACGCGCTCGCGTGCGGTGGGGAGGCGGGCGGGGTGTCCGTCGTCGTGGATCTGTACCAGAACTCCGCGTTCGGGGCGCACGCCAGTGTCTCCGTGACCACGGCGGACGGTGACGAGTACGGCGGCGGGTTCGGGCCGGAGGAGTACACGCTGTTCGACGGTGGCGCGGTCGCCGCCGAGGTGCCCGTGCGGGGGCTGGAGGAGGACGGTGAGCCGGCCGGGGCCGCCGTCGTCTCCGGTTCCTACGCCACCGCGGGCGCCGCCGAGCCCGTGCGGGAGGTGATCGAGGACCCGGCGGGGACCCATGTCGTCACCATCGGCACCACCACCCCCCTCACCGCGGACGTCAGCGTGGACGTGCTGGGCACGACCGTCCCGCTGGCCTGCGACACCGCCTTCGCGTTCGATCTGCGCGTGTGGAGGATCACCACGGGCAACGGCTGAGCGGCCCTGGCCATCTTATGCAACGAGTTGCATAATGGCCCCGGCCGACCGCACGCCCGAGGAGGCACCGGATGACTCCGTACCCGCACCTGCTGAGCCCGCTCGATCTCGGGTTCACCACCCTGCCCAACCGGGTCCTCATGGGCTCGATGCACCTCGGGCTCGAAGAGGCCGAGGGCGGCTTCGCGCGCATGGCCGCGTTCTACGCCGCCCGCGCCCGGGGCGGGGTCGGGCTGATGGTCACCGGCGGGATCGCGCCCGGCGAGCGCGGCCGGCCCTGGGAGGGGGGCGCCATGCTCACCACCCAGGGCGAGGCCGAGCGGCACGCCGTCGTCACCGACGCCGTGCACCGCGAGGGCGGCCGGATCGCCCTGCAGATCCTGCACTTCGGGCGGTACGCCTACCACGACGAGCTGGTGGCGCCGAGCGCGATCAAGGCGCCCATCAGCATGTACACCCCGCGCGCCCTCACCGGCGACGAGGTGGAGGAGACGATCGAGGAGTTCGTCCGCGCGGCCGAGCTGGCGCGGCTCGCCGGGTACGACGGCGTGGAGATCATGGGCTCCGAGGGGTACCTGATCAACGAGTTCATCGCCGAGGCGACCAACCGGCGCACCGACCGCTGGGGCGGCTCCTACGAGAACCGCATCCGCTTCCCCGTCGAGATCGTCCGCCGCACCCGCGAACGCGTCGGCCCGTCGTTCATCATCATCTACCGGCTGTCCATGCTCGACCTGGTCCCCGGCGGCTCCACCCTCGAAGAGGTCACGCGGCTCGCCAAGGAGATCGAGGCGGCCGGGGCGACGATCATCAACACGGGCATCGGCTGGCACGAGGCCCGCATCCCCACCATCGCCACGTCCGTGCCGCGCGGCGCGTTCGCCTGGGTCACCAGGCGGCTGATGGGCGCGGTGTCGATCCCGCTCGTCACCAGCAACCGCGTCAACACCCCCGAGAAGGCGGAGCAGTTGCTCGCCGAGGGGTACGCCGACATGGTGTCCATGGCCCGGCCGTTCCTCGCCGACCCCGACTTCGTCGCCAAGTCCGCCGCCGGTCGCGCCGAGGAGATCAACACCTGCGTCGGCTGCAACCAGGCGTGCCTGGACCACACCTTCAGCCTCCAGATCGCCTCCTGTCTGGTGAACCCGCGCGCCGGGCACGAGACCGAGCTGGTCCTCGCCCCCACCCGCCACCGCAAGCGCGTCGGCATCGTCGGCGCCGGCCCGGCCGGGCTGTCGTGTGCCGTCTCCGCGGCCGAACGCGGGCACGAGGTCACGCTCTTCGACGCCGATGACGCGATCGGCGGCCAGCTCACCATGGCCAGGAGGGTGCCCGGCAAGGAGGAATTCGACGAGACCCTGCGGTACTACCGGGTCCAGCTCGCCGCGCGCGGCGTGGACGTCCGCCTCTCCACCCGCGTCACGCCCGCGCTGCTCGACGAGTTCGGCTTCGACGAGATCGTGGTCGCCACCGGCGTCACCCCGCGCGTGCCGGGGATCCCCGGCGTGGACCACCCCATGGTCCTCAGCTACGTCGACGTGCTGCGCGGCGGCGCCGAGGTCGGCGAACGCGTGGCGATCGTCGGCGCGGGCGGCATCGGCTTCGACGTCGCCGAGTTCCTCACCGACGGCGGCGAGCGGGCGAGCCTGGACCCGGAGGCGTACTTCCGGCAGTGGGGCGTGGACACCTCCTACCGGGCGCGCGGCGGCCTGGGCACGCCGCACCGGGCCCGGCCCCCGCGCTCGGTGCACCTGCTGCAGCGCAAGACCTCCAAGGTCGGCGCCGGGCTGGGCCGGACCACGGGCTGGATCCACCGCACCGAGCTGCGGCACCGGGGCGTCACCATGGTCCCGGGCGCCGCGTACGACCGGATCGACGACGCCGGGCTGCACATCACCGTGGACGGAACGGCCCACGTGCTGCCCGTCGACACGGTCGTGCTGTGCACCGGGCAGGAGCCGCGGCGGGACCTGTACGAGGCGCTGCTGGCCGCCGGCCGCACCCCGCACCTCATCGGCGGCGCCGACGTGGCGGCCGAGCTGGACGCCAAGCGCGCCATCAAGCAGGGCACGGAGCTGGCCGCGACCCTCTGAGCCGCCGCGGGCAGTGCCTAGGATGCGGAACATGTCCCTCCCGCACGCCATCCTCACCGCCCTGCTCGAAAAGCCCTCCTCCGGCCTGGAACTGACCCGCCGCTTCGACCGGTCGATCGGGTACTTCTGGTCCGCCTCCCACCAGCAGATCTACCGGGAGCTGGGGAAGCTGGAGGAGTCCGGTCTCATCCGGGCGCTGCCGTCCGAGCAGCCGGCGCGCGGGGGGCGGAAGGAGTACGAGGTCCTGCCCGCGGGCCGGGAGGAGCTGGCGGCCTGGTCGTCCACGAGCCGGCCGCCCCGGCCCATGCGCGACGCGCTGCTGCTGCGGGTGCGGGCGGCGGCGGTGGTCGGCCCGGACGGCATCGAGGCCGAGCTGAACCGTCATCTCGCCGCCCACCAGGCGCAGTTGGCCGAGTACGAGGCGATCGAGAAGCGGGACTTCCCGCCGGAGCGCGATGCCCCGGAGGACCGGCTGCGGCTGCTGGTGCTGCGGGCCGGGATCGGCTTCGAGGCGGGGTGGGTCGCCTGGCTCACCGAGGCACTGGCCGAGGTGCGCCGCATCACCCCGCGGTGAGACGCGTGCTCATCCGCGCGTGCTCTTCCGCGCGCAGGGTTTCCCGGACCCGTACTTTTCCGCGTGCGTGTTTTTTCCCGGGAAAGGGAACCGGAGGACCGGATCGCGCGTTCTCCTCTGTGACCCGTTTCCGTCCGGCCCGACCGGGAATCCGTTCCCGGCCGGGCCGGAGTCTTTCCCGGGCCCGGGCCCGCTCGGCCCGCCCGCTCGGCCCGCCCGCTCAGCCCTCGCGCCAGCCGAGCTTGATGAGCTCGTTCTGCGCGTCCTCGGCCACCTCGGGGTCGGCCACCACGTCGTAGCGGGCGGCGACGATGCGGCTGCGGGAGGCGAAGTCCCGGTGGCCCCCGCCGACCGCGTGGCTCGCGAAGCCGAAGACGGCGCCGAAGAGCGCGCCGTAGACCAGGCCGCTGAGGATCAGGACGAGGACGGCGTTGCCCTCCGCGGCGAACACGGACAGCAGCAGGCCGACCAGCAGCCCGAACCAGGCGCCCGTCCCGGCGCCCGCCAGCGCGGCCTTGCCGCGGGTGAGCCGGCCGAGGACCGTCTCGACCATGCGCAGGTCCGAGCCGATGATCGCGGTGCGCTCCACGGGGAAGTGGTGGTCGGACAGGAAGTCGACCGCGTGCTGAGCCCCCTCGTAGGTCGGGTACGAGCCGACCACCGGCCGGTCGGCCTCCGGGGCGGCGTGCGCGTGCGGCGTCATCGTGAGGCTCCCTTCCTCGCCTCTCCAGCGTGCGCCCGCCCCGGGAGTCACGCAAACGGGGCACACGACCGGGAGAACGACGCGCCTCTACTCGCCCAGCGTGAGGACCACCTTGATGTCCTCGGGGGCCGGGGCGTACGCCTCGGCCCAGCGCGCCAGCGGGACCCGGCGCGTGATCAGCCGCTCCAGCCAGGCGGCGTCGGCGCGGGCGAGGGCCTCGGCAGCCTGCCGGTAGTGGCGGAGGTTGGCGTTGACGGAGCCCACGACCGCGTTGTTCTCCAGGACCAGCTCGCGGTTCAGGCAGCCGGCGTCCACGGTGAGGTGGCGGCCGGACACGGAGACGCCGGTCAGGCAGATCACGCCGTACGGCGCGGTGCCCGCCATGGCGTCGAGGACGAGACGGCCGGCCCCGGTCGCCTCGATCACGATGTCCGGCCGGAGAGCGGCGGTGACCTCCCCCATCTCCTCCGTGTGGTACGTGGCGCCGAGGTCCGCCACCAGTGCGGGCTTGGGGCCGTCGGTGACCCGGTCCAGCACGTGGACGTCGAGGCCGCGCTGCGCGCCGAGCAGCGCGGCCAGCAGGCCGATCGGGCCGGCGCCGGTGACCAGCACCCGGCGCGGCGCGAACCAGGCGCGGGCGCCGACGCGCTCGACCTGTTCCCACGCCTTGGCCACCACGCTGGTCGGCTCCATCAGCACCCCGACCCGCGCCAGGCCCGGATCCAGCCGGATCGCGTAGCCGCTCTCCACGGTCCACACCTCGGCCGCGTAGCCGTCGCGCCCGAGGATGCCGCGCTCGGTGTAGCCGTCGTTGCGGCACATGTCGAACTCGCCGTGCGCGCATGCCTCGCACGGCACCGGGTCGGGCCGCCGGACGACGCCGACCACCAGGTCCCCGGCGGTGAAGCCGCTGTCCGCCGGGGCGCCGCGGACGCGGCCGAGCGACTCGTGGCCGAGCACCAGCCGCTCGCGGCCCTCCGGCGCCCGGCCGTACGCGCCCGCGATGATCTCCCGGTCCGTGCCGCACACCCCGACGGCGAGCGCGTCGACCAGCAACTCGCCCGCGCCCGGCTCGGGTTCGGGGAGATCGGACAGGCCGAGGGAGCCGGGCTGGGGCGGACGGACGGTCACGGCACGCATGACTCCAGCCTCGCACGAGCCCGCGCCCCGGGCGATCCGGGCACGGGCCCGGCCCCGGACCCGGGGCCCGTCACGGCGGGGTCGGCGGTCAGCCGTCGCTCTCGGCGGGCGCGTACGCCACCAGTGTCGAGGCCGTCTCCTCCACGAACAGCCCGACGCCGCCGAGATCCGCCCACGGCAGCGCGGTCCCCGCGCCCAGCTCGGTGAACTCGCCGGAGGCGACGTCCAGTTCGACCGGCCTCTCCTCGGTGCTGAAGCCCTCGCTCACGGAGGCGATGCCGAACGCCCGGCCGTCGTTCGTCACCGACGAGAACAGCACGGGGTTGGTGGTGTCCGTCTCGACGAAGCAGTGGCCGGTGCCCTCCTCCAGGTCGAACACCCGGTGCCCGTAGACCAGATAGCGCCCGTCGGCGGAGACGGCCTGGTGCACGTCCTCGGCGGGCTCGTCGGAGCTGTACGACTCGGGGCAGGTGACGGTGGCACGCGTCTCGCCGGTGGCGCCGTCCAGCACCGCCCACACCTTCTCCGAGCTGCCTTCCTTCCCGTACCAGCGGGCCACCAGCGCGCCGTCGTCGACCACGTCGACGAACGGACCGTCCGCTGAGACGTTCTCCGGCCGGACCTCGCCGCTGGACCAGGCGCCCGGCACCCAGAAGCCGTCGGAGCCCCAGCTGTCCGCGAGCAGCGGGCCCGCCTCGGTGATGGCGACGACCTCGCCGTTGACCTCGCAGTCGACGCACCCGGCGGGTGCCTCCAAGCTCTCCGGGTCGTACGTCGTCCGCTCGCCGGTCGCCGGGTCGACGGCGACCGCGACGCCGTCGTCGTCACGCAGCACGAGGAGGGCGGTGCCGCCGTCGTAGACCGTGCCCGAGCCGTCGATTTCGACGTGGTGGACGGGCTCGACCGCGTCGCCGGAGGCGTCGGCGGGGAAGATGTCGATCGAGACGATCTCCTCGCCCCGGCTGACGGCGTCGGCGCCGCTGGTGCCGGAGGACCAGGCCACGAGGTACTCCTCGCCGCCGGCGGCGACCGTCAGGGAGCCGAGCGTGCCGGTGTCGTCGACGGCGCGCACGGTGGTGCCGGTCCAGCGCGTCTCGCCGGTGGCCGCGTCGAGCACGGTGAAGTCGCCCTGGGCCGCCTCGGCGCCGGAGAACACGGCGACGGCCCCGGCGTGGCGCAGCGGCAGGCGGGCGCCGGGGTGGTCCGACTGCCAGCCGCGGGACGTGTCGTATCCGGCCGGGACCTGCAACTGCACGGTGGGCGCGGCCGGTTCGTCGCCGCCTTCGCCGCCGCCCTCGCCGCCGCCGTTCTGCGTCGTTCCCGCGCCGCCGGACTTCTCGGCGAGCCCGTCGTCTCCGTCGTCGCCGCCGGATCCGCCGCCGCAGGCCGCGAGCGCCCCCGCCGCGACCGCCCCTATGAGCGCGTTCCTGAGCCGCATCACTCGTCTCCCCCTTCTCGTCGCATCGGTGCCATACCGTAGCGGGTCCGGCAACGCCGGGGGTCCTCCGGTGTGTTGGCGGCGATGCCCGGGGCGCCGGGTGCCCCGGGGGGAGGTCACGGGGAGGGTGCCGGTACGGGCGGTGTCACCACCCGTTCTGCCGGGCGTCCGCCGGGGAGCGGTCCGCCAGCGGCAGCGTGCGCAGCATCAGCACCGAGCGCTCGGGAACGGTGATCGCCGTGCCCGCGCGGTGCACGGTGCCGGGCGGGGAATCCTGGTCCTCGCGGGTGGTGTCGACCAGCAGCTCGTAGCCCTCCGCCCAGGGCGGGCCCGGCAGCGGGAAGTTCACCGGCCCGTCCCCCGCGTGCAGGATCACCAGGAAGCTGTCGTCCACGACCGGCCGGCCCTTGGCGTCGCGCTGCGGGATGTCCCGGCCGGACAGGAACATCCCCAGCGTCCTGCTCGGGGCGTACCAGTCCTCCTCGGTCATCTCCTTGCCGTCGAGGGTGAACCAGCCCAGGTCCCTTATGCCCTCCGGCCCCTGCCGGCGGCCGGAGAAGAAGGCGCGGCGGCGCAGCACCGGGTGATCGCGGCGCATCCGGATCAGGCGGCGGGTCAGGTCGAGGAGGGGCCGCCAGGCGGGGTCCGTGACCAGGGACCAGTCGATCCAGCTCGTCTCGTTGTCCTGGCAGTAGGCGTTGTTGTTGCCCCGCTGGGTGCGGCCCATCTCGTCGCCCGCGACCAGCATCGGCACGCCGATGGACAGCAGCAGGGTGGTCAGGAGGTTGCGGAGCTGGCGGCGGCGCAGGGCGTTGACCGCCGGGTCGTCGGTCTCGCCCTCGACCCCGCAGTTCCACGAGCGGTTGTCGTTGTTGCCGTCGCGGTTGTCCTCGCCGTTGGCCTCGTTGTGCTTGGACTCGTAGCTGACGAGGTCCCGCAGGGTGAATCCGTCGTGCGCGGTGATGAAGTTGACCGACGCGTATGGGCGGCGCCCGCCCCAGGCGTAGAGGTCGCTGGAGCCGGACAGCCGGTACCCGAGGTCGCGCACGTCGGGCAGCGCGCCGCGCCAGTAGTCGCGGACCGTGTCGCGGTAGCGGTCGTTCCACTCGGTCCACAGCGGCGGGAACGCGCCCACCTGGTACCCGCCGCTGCCGATGTCCCAGGGCTCCGCGATCAGCTTGACCCGGCGCAGCACCGGGTCCTGCGCGATGACCGCGAGGAACGGCGAGAGCATGTCGACGTCGTGGAACGAGCGGGCGAGCGCGGCGGCCAGGTCGAAGCGGAAGCCGTCGACGCCCATCTCCTGCACCCAGTACCGCAGCGAGTCGGTGATCAGGCGCAGCACCTGGGGCTGGACGACGTGCAGGGTGTTGCCGCAGCCGGTGTAGTCGGTGTAGCGGCGGGCGTCCTCGGCCAGCCGGTAGTAGCCGGGGTTGGCGATGCCGCGCAGCGAGAGGGTGGGGCCGCGCTCGTCGGCCTCGGCGGTGTGGTTGTAGACGACGTCGAGGATGACCTCGATCCCGGCCTGGTGCAGCGCGCGGACCATCTGTTTGAACTCCCCGACCTGCTGGCCCCGGCTGCCGGAGGCGCTGTAGGCGGCGTGCGGCGCGAAGTACCCGATGGAGTTGTACCCCCAGTAGTTGCGCAGGCCGCGGCGGAGCAGGTGGTCCTCGTGCGCGAACTGGTGGACCGGCAGCAGCTCGACGGCGGTGACGCCGAGCCGCGTGAGGTGTTCGATGGCGGCGGGGTGGCCCAGGCCCGCGTACGTGCCGCGCAGTTCGGGCGGGATGCCGGGGTGGCGCATGGTGAAGCCGCGCACGTGCAGCTCGTAGATGACGGAGTCGGGCCACGGGGTCTTGGGGCGGACGTCGTCCACCCAGGTCTCGGTGTCGTGGACGACGACGCCCTTGGGGACGAACGGCGCGGAGTCCCGGTCGTCCCGGACGGTGTCCGCGATGTCCTGGCGCGGGTGGTCCCGGTCGTGTCCGTAGACCTCGGGCGGCAGGGAGAACTCGCCGTCCACGGCCCTGGCGTAGGGGTCGAGCAGCAGCTTCGCCGCGTTCCACCGGGCGCCGGACGCCGGGTCCCAGCGGCCGTGGACGCGGTATCCGTACCGCTGTCCGGGGCGGACGCCCGGCAGGAAGCCGTGCCAGATCTCGTGGGTGAGCTCTTCGAGCGGACACCGGGTCTCGTGCCCGTCGTCGTCGAAGAGGCAGACCTCGACCGCCTCGGCGCCGCCCGCCCAGAGGGCGAAGTTGGTGCCCTCGGTGCCGTCGGGGCCCGCGCCGAACCGGGCGCCGAGCGGCTGTGGACGGCCGGGCCAGACGTCGGTCTTCACACGCTCGGGTGCCTGGGACACGTGCGCCCTCCAATGCCTCGATCCCTGAATGATTCCCGCTGGCGGGCCACCCTCACGTCTGGCCCGACACCTTCATGACAAGCGATCATTTAGGCCACGGAAGAGGGCATTTTGCCATGGCGGGGCGGGAAGGGGCCGTTCCCCATGCTCTGAACTGCGACGGAACAGTGACAATCGGCCCGGGACGCCCCGCCCGCACGGTGTGATTACCTGGCCGTCCCCCGGGATGTGGGCCCGGGCGGGTGCGAGGGGAGAGGGTCAACGGTGAGACGGTGGCCGGGGGATGGACGGTCCTGCCGAACGATCGCGGCGCTGCTGCTGGGCGCGCTGCTGTTCGTGGTGACGGCGTGCAGCGGCGGCGGGACGGCGGACGACGCCGGGGCGGACGGAAGCACCCCGCCGGCCGCCGAGGCGCCGCCGGTGGCGATATCCATCGCGCCCGGGGACGGCGCGACCGGGGTGGCCACCTCCGGCGAGCTGCGGGTCACGGCCGAGGACGGCACCCTCACGGAGGTCACCGTCACCGGCCCGGACGGCGCCGAGGTGCCGGGCGAGCTGGCCGGTGACGGGACGAGCTGGCAGCCCGGCGAACACCTGGCCAACGACACCGCGTACACCGTGACGGCGACCGGCGAGAACGCGGACGGCGTCGCCGCGACCGAGACGGCGGCGTTCACCACCGTGGCGGCCGGGGCCACGTTCACCAGCGAGTGGAACATCCAGGACGGCGCGACGGTCGGCGTGGGCATGGTGCTGTCGCTGACCTTCGACACCCCGATCGAGGAGACCGCGGCCGTGCGCGACGCGGTCCGGATCAGCACGGAGCCGGACGTCGACGTCAGGGGCCACTGGTTCGGCGACCAGCGGCTGGACTTCCGGCCCGAGGAGTACTGGGTGCCCGGCACCGAGGTCACCGTGCGGTTCCGCACCCGCGGCGTGGAGGGCGCCCCCGGCGTCTACGGCACGCTGCACGAGGACGTCCGCTTCACCGTGGGCCGCAGCCAGATCTCCACCGTGGACGCCGAGGAGAAGACGATGCGGGTGGTGCGCGACGGCGAGACCGTCCGGACGATCCCGGTCACCACCGGCGCCGCCGCCACCCCGACGTGGAACGGGAAGATGGTCATCAGCGAGAAGCTGCGGGAGACCCGCATGGACGGGGCGACGGTCGGCTTCGAGGGTGAGTACGACATCCCGGACGTGCCGCACGCGATGCGGCTGAGCACCTCCGGCACGTTCATCCACGGCAACTACTGGGCCGGTTCCTCCGTGTTCGGGGAGCGGAACGTGAGCCACGGCTGCGTCGGCCTCCAGGACGCGCGGGGCGCGGACGACCCCTCGACGCCGGGCGCCTGGTTCTACGAGAACTCGATGATCGGCGACCTCGTGGAGGTCATCAACTCCGACGACGACGTCATCGCCCCGGACAACGGCCTGAGCGGCTGGAACATGGCGTGGAGCGAGTGGGGCGCGGGCCAGTGAGAGGCCGCCGGTGAACGGCGGCTAACCTTCCGGGCATGACTGTGCATCTCGAAGTGGCGGACGACGGCGTCGGCACCCTCCGGCTCGATCGTCCGCCCATGAACGCGCTGGACATCGCCATGCAGGACCGGCTGCGCGCGCTGGCCGCGGAGGTCACCGCGCGGGACGACGTGCGCGCCGTGGTGATCCGGGGCAGCGAGAAGATGTTCGCGGCGGGCGCGGACATCAAGGAAATGCGCGCCATGGACCACGCCGCGATGATCGCCAGGGCCCGGGGGCTCCAGGACGCCTTCACCGCCGTGGCCCGCATCCCCAAGCCGGTCGTCGCGGCCGTCACCGGCTACGCGCTGGGCGGCGGCTGCGAGCTGGCGCTCTGTGCGGACGTCCGGTTCGCCGCGGAGGACGCGCGGCTGGGCCAGCCGGAGATCCTGCTCGGCCTGATCCCGGGCGCGGGCGGCACGCAGCGCCTGCCGCGGCTGATCGGCCCGTCCCGGGCGAAGGACCTGATCTTCACCGGCCGTCAGGTGAAGGCGGACGAGGCCCTGGCCATCGGCCTGGTCGACCGGGTGGTCCCGGCCGCCGAGGTGCACGCCGAGGCCCACGCGTGGGCGGCCCGCCTGGCGGCCGGCCCGGCGACCGCGCTGCGCGCGGCGAAGGAGGCGGTGGACGACGGCCTGGACGCCGGCATCGACACCGGGCTGACGATCGAACGCACCTGGTTCGCCGGGCTGTTCGCCACCGAGGACCGCGCGTACGGCATGCGGAGCTTCGTCGAGGAGGGGCCGGGCAAGGCCAGGTTCTGGCCGCGCGGCTGACGCGTCACCCGTGGGAGGGGCACTTCCCGGCGAACGGCTCACGCGCCCGGCATATGCGCGCCATGATGGGGACATGCGGGACGTCATGGAAGACGACGGGCTCACCGACGCGGCGTGGGACCTTTCCGCCGATCCGTCGGCGGGCGAGGTCCGTCTCGTCTCCCGGCCGAGGTCGGCGGGGATCGCCAGGCGGCTGACCCAGCGCCAGCTCCAGCACCACTGGATGCTGCCGCACGAGCTGACGGAGAACGCGGTGCTGCTGGTCTCCGAGCTGGTGGGGAACGCGGTGCAGCACGCCGGTGCCCACGTCTTCGGCCTGCGGATCCGCCGCCGCCGCGGCTGGATCCGCATCGAGGTCCGCGACCCTTCCCGCGCCCTCCCCTGCCAGCTCCCGGTCCACGCGATGCCGGTGACGAGCGGCCGGGGCCTGTTCCTGGTCGACACCCTGTCCGACCGCTGGGGCGTGGACCTGCTCCCGCACGGCAAGTCGACCTGGTTCGAAATGCGGGTCGTCGGGCACTGACGCCCGGCCGGGGCCGGGGCCGGAGGTCAGGCCCGGCGGGCCAGGCCCCTGGTGGCGCGGCGGCGGCGGTCGTTGCACAGGAGGCACTTGCCCCAGCCGGGCGGGAGCGGGTCGTCCTTGTCGCCGTAGAGCGGGTCGACCGCGCCGCGCGGGTGTTCGCGGCAGCCGGTGACGCCGGGTCCGTCGCTCAGGGACTGGGCGGCGGACAGGGCCCGGCGCAGCGCGTCCACGAGCACCTCGGCCTGCTCGCCGGTCGGCGTCTCGTGGTCGAAGGCGATGTCCGACGCGGTCCGCAGGGCGGCCTGCAGCTCCCGCAGCTCTGACTGCTGACTCATACCGGCCAGCCTAGGCGGTGCCGCCGACAGCGCCTCCCCGGCCCGTTTCCGTCCCCCGACCTAGGCCGAAATCCCGTGGGCGATGTCGGAGCCGGTCCGTACGCTCGGAGGTGATGTGTGCCTCCCCTCCCCCCGCGCGCAGACGGTCCGTCGTCCGTTCCCTCCTCCGGCTGTGGCCCTACGTGCGGCCGGTGCGGGCGCGGCTGTTCGGCGCCGCCGCGGTGGCCGTCGTCGCCGCCTCGATGGGGCTGGTCATGCCGCTGGTCCTGAAGTGGATCGTCGACGGCCCGGTCGCGGACGGCGACACCGCGGGCGTGTGGCTCGGCGGTGGCGTGCTGCTGGCCGTGGGCGCGGCGGAGGCGCTGCTGTTCGGGCTCCGGCGCTGGCTGGTGGCCCGGCCGCTGGCGCACGTGGAGGCCACCCTGCGGTCCTCGCTGTACCGGCACGTCCAGCGGCTGCCCGTCGCGTTCCACGACCGCTGGCCCACCGGCCAGCTCCTCTCCCGCGGCACCGGCGACCTGCAACTGCTGCGGCTCTTCCTCGCCTTCGGCCTGACGTTCCTCGTCGTCAACAGCGCCACCATCCTCATCGGCTTCGGCGTCCTCGTCGTCCAGGACTGGCTGCTGGGCCTGATCCTGGCCGTTCCCGTCGCCCCGCTGATCTGGCTGTGCGTGCTGTTCGAGCGGAAGTTCACCACCGCCGCCCGCCGCGTGCAGGACCAGACGGGCGACCTGACGACCATGGTCGAGGAGTCCATCCTCGGCATCCGCGTCATCAAGGGCTTCGGCCGCCACCGCAGCCAGGCCCGCGCGTTCCGGGCGCTGTCGCGGGACCTGATGGCCACCGAGCTGCGCAAGGCGCGCCTGATGGGCGCGATCTGGCTGGTCATCCTGGCCCTGCCGGAGGTGTTCCTCGGCGCGGCCCTGGTGCTCGGCGTCGTCCGGGTCGCCGACGGCGACCTCACCGCCGGCACGCTGGTCGCCTTCATGACGACCGCGATGGCGCTGCGCTGGCCGGTGGAGTCGATCGGGTTCCTGCTGGCCCTGTGCAACGAGGCCGCCACCGCCACCGACCGCTTCTTCGAGGTGCTGGACACCGAGATCCCGCCCGAGCACGGCGACCACCGCCGGGCCGCGAGCCCCGTCCCGGCCCCGGCCGCCACCGCCGCGCCCGCCCCGGACGGGATCCGCTTCGAGAACGTCGTCTTCCGCTACCCCGACAGCCCGGCCGGCGCCCCGCCCGTGCTGGACGGGATCGACCTGCACGTCCGGCCCGGCGAGACGCTGGCGCTGGTCGGGGGCACCGGCAGCGGCAAGACGACCCTGCTGGCCCTCGTCCCCCGGCTGTACGAGGTCACCTCGGGACGGGTCACCCTCGACGGCGCCGACATCGCGGCCCTGACCCGGCGGGACGTGCGGGCCATGGTCGCCGTCGCGTTCGAGGAGCCGACGCTGTTCTCCGCCTCCGTGCGGGAGAACGTGCTGATGGGCGCGGAGGACGCGGGCCCTGGGGAGCTGGAGCGGGCCCTGCGGATCAGCCAGGCCGCCGGGTTCGTGCACGCGCTGCCCGCCGGAGTGGAGACCCAGGTCGGCGAGCAGGGCCTGAGCCTGTCCGGCGGCCAGCGCCAGCGGCTCGCGCTGGCCCGCGCGGTGATCGGCCGCCCGCGGTTCCTGGTGCTGGACGACCCGCTGTCCGCGCTGGACGTGCACACCGAGGCGCGGGTGGAGGCGGCGCTGCGGGACGTGCTGGCCGGCACGACCGCGATCGTCGTGGCCCACCGCCCGTCCACCGTCCAGCTCGCGGACCGGGTCGCGCTGATGTCCGGCGGCCGGATCGCCGCCGTCGGCACCCACGCCGAACTGCTGCGCGCCAACGCCGAGTACCGGCATCTGATGACGGGCGAGCGAAGCGAGGTGTCCACCGGATGACCACCACCGTTCCCGACCGGGACAGCCGGCCCGGCCCGCCTCCCGAGGAGCCCGCGCCCGATCCGGTCGCCCAGGACAGGCTGCCCACGCCGAGGGGAGCCTCCCGCCGGCTGCTCGCGTCGCTGCTGCGCCCGCACCGGGGCCGGGTCGCGCTCGGCGCGGTCCTGCTGCTGGCCCAGCAGGCGGCGGTGCAGGCCGTTCCGCTGCTGGTGGCGTACGCGATCGACAGCGGCGTCCCGGCCGTGCGGGACGACGACAACGGGCCGCTGATCGCGGTGGGCGTGGCGTATCTGGTGTGCGCGCTGGGCGCCGGGCTGCTGCAGTACACGTTCATCCAGGTGGCCGCCCGGATCAACCAGGGCATCCTGCTGGAGCTGCGCGGCCGGATCTACCGGCACGCCCAGGCGCTCAGCCTCGACTTCCACGACCGGTACACCTCGGGCCGCCTCATATCCCGGTCCACCAGCGATGTGCAGTCGCTGCGCGAGCTGCTCAACGAGGGGCTCCAGGAGATGCTGATCATCCTGGTCTCCGTCGTCTACATCGGGGCGCTGCTGTTCTATCTCGACCCCGGTCTCGGCGGCGCGGCCCTGCTGTCGTTCATCCCGCTGTACCTGCTGGTCCGCTCGTACCGGCGGCGGTCGAGGGAGCGGTTCGGCAAGAAGTCGACGGCGATCGCCGCGGTGATCGTGAAGTTCTCCGAGACGCTCAACGGGATCCGCCCGGTGCAGGCGTTCCGCCGGGAGCGGGCCAACGACGCGTCGTTCGAGGAGCTGAACCGGCACCACGAGCGGGTCAACGGCGACACGATCCTGGAGATGGGGCGCTTCGTCGTGCTGTCGCGGCTCATCGCCAGCGTCGCGGTGGCGGCGATCGTGCTGTGGGGCGCGCGGCGGGTGACCGCGGGCGCCATGGAGCTGGGCGCGCTGGCCGCCGGGGCGCTGTACATCCGGCGGCTGTACGACCCGCTGGACCGGTTCGCGATGATCCTGAACAACTACCAGTCGGCCGTCGCCTCGCTGGAGAAGATCGCCGGGCTGCTCGCCCAGCGGCCCGACGTGCCCGAGCCGGAGCGGCCGGTGGAGCTGCCGCCGCGGGCGGCCGGGCGGCCGGGCCGGGAGGTGGTGTTCGAGGACGTGCGGTTCGCGTACCGGACGGGCGGCGAGGTGCTGCCGCGGTTCCGGCTGACGCTGGCGGCGGGGCGGACGACGGCGCTGGTGGGGGCGACGGGCGCGGGCAAGTCGACGCTGGCGAAGCTGCTGGCCAGGTTCTACGACCCGACCGAGGGGCGGGTGCTGCTGGACGGCACGGACCTGCGCGCGCTGAGCACGGCGGAGCTGCGGCGCGCGGTGGTGATGGTGACGCAGGAGGCGTTCCTGTTCTCGGGCACCGTCGCGGAGAACATCGCGCTCGGCAGGCCGGACGCCCCGCGGGAGGAGATCGAGCGGGCGGCGAAGGCGATCGGCGCGCACGACTTCATCGTCTCGCTGCCCGAGGGGTACGACACGGACGTGCGCAAGCGCGGCGGCCGGATCTCGGCCGGGCAGCGGCAGTTGGTGGCGTTCGCGCGGGTCCTGCTGGCCGATCCGGCGGTGGTGATCCTGGACGAGGCGACGTCGTCGCTGGACATCCCCGGCGAGAAGGCGGTGCAGGAGGCGATGGAGACGGTGCTGCGCGGGCGGACCGCCGTGGTGATCGCGCACCGGCTGTCGACGGTGGAGATCGCGGACCGGGTGCTGGTGATGGAGTCCGGCCGCATCGTGGAGGACGGCGAGCCGGCCGACCTGATCGCGGGCACCGGCCGCTTCTCGGACCTCCACCGGGCCTGGCGCGAGAGCCTGGCCTAGGGCCTGTCTTCCGGATCGTGGGGGCACCTCCCGGACGCCGGTCCGGGGGAGGATCAGGCCGCGGCGTCTGGCTCCCCCGGGCCCCTCGGGGGCCCGGGAGGTACCCCCATGCGCCGGCAAGGCGCCGGATCACAGCTCGTACGGTGGGGGCACCTCCCAGCCGCCGGGCTGAGGGAGCGTCGTGGCCCCGCGAAGACCCGGAAGACAGGCCCCAGGAGACCGGGCCCGGCCCCGGGCACCGCTCCGCCCGGCCGCCCCCGACGCGGGAAGGGGGGCGGACGGGCGGGGGTGACGCGCGGTCAGCGGAACAGGACGCCGGAGGTCTCCACCGCGGCCTCTTCGCCGGGGAGGGTGACCAGGCCCAGCTCCGCCCGGTGGGCCAGCAGGGGGTGGGAGGGCAGGGCGCGGACGGTGTAGCCGAAGGGGCCGGGGCGGTCGAGGGTGAGCTCGCCCTCGAAGGTCCAGCGGCCGGCCAGGTCGGGCCCGTTCTGCGGCTTCAGCGGGATGTACGTCGGGTCGGCCAGCGTGTCGTCGCCGTCGACGCGGCCGGTCACGGCCTGCACCTCCACCGACGAGGGGTCGAGGTCGCCCAGCGCGACCCGCACCCGCAGCGAGACCGTGCCGCCCAGCGTGGCCGGCTCGGCGCCGGTCTCCACGTGCTCCACCGCGACCCGCGGCCACGCCGCCCGGACCCGGGCCGCGAAGTCGGCCAGTTCCCGGGCCGCCTCCGGGGTCATGGCGCGGTGCGCGAGCGCGGCCGGGGCGTACAGCTCGGTGATGTACTCGCGCAGCATCCGGTCGGCCAGCACGCGGGGGCCGAGCCGGTCGAGGGTGGCGCGGACCATCTCCAGCCACCGGGTGGGCAGCCCGTTCCCCGTCAGGCCGCGGTCGTAGAAGCGGGGGGCGACCTGCTCGTCCAGCAGCGTGTACAGGGCGGCGGCCTCGATGGCGTCGCGGCGGTCGGGTTCCGCGGCGGCGAGGCCGTCGGCGGTGGGGATCTCCCAGCCGAAGTCGGGGTCGAACCACTCGTCCCACCAGCCGTCCCGCACGGACAGGTTGAGGCAGCCGTTGAGCGCGGCCTTCATGCCCGAGGTGCCGCACGCCTCCAGCGGGCGGAGCGGGTTGTTCAGCCACACGTCGCACCCGGCGTACAGGGAGCGGGCCATGCCCATGCCGTAGTCGGGCAGGAAGACGATGCGGTGGCGGATCGACGGGTCGTCGGCGAACCGCACCAGCTCCTGGATGAGCCGCTTGCCGCCGTCGTCCGCCGGGTGCGCCTTGCCGGCCACCACGATCTGCACGGGCCGCTCGGGGTGCAGCAGCAGCGCCTTCAGCCGCTTGCGGTCCCGCAGCATGAGGGTGAGCCGCTTGTAGGACGGGACACGGCGGGCGAAGCCGACGGTGAGCACGTCCGGGTCGAGGACGTCGTCCACCCAGCCCAGCTCGGCCTGGCCCGCGCCGCGCTGCCGCCACGAGGCGCGCAGCCGGGCGCGGACGTCGTGCACCAGTTGTTCGCGCAGGGTGCGGCGCAGCTCCCACAGCTCGGCGTCGCTCAGCGCGGCCTCGCGGGCCCGGCGCATCGCGTCGGCGGTCCAGGTGGGGGCGTGGACGCCGTTGGTGACGGAGCCGATGGGCGCCTCGGCCGCGTCGAAGCCGGGCCACAGCCCGGCGAACATGCCCCGGCTGACGTTGCCGTGCAGGTGCGAGACGCCGTTGGCGCGCTGCGCGGTGCGCAGGCCGAGGACCGCCATGTTGAACTGGGCCGGCTGGCCCTCGGCGACGGCCTCCCGGCCGAGCTCCAGCAGCGCCTGCAGGTCGAGGCTGCTCAGCTCGCCGCCCTCGCCGAAGTGGCGGGCGACCAGTTCCTCGGGGAAGCGGTCGATGCCGGCCGGGACGGGTGTGTGGGTGGTGAACACGGTGCCGGCCCGCACGGCGCGCAGGGCGGCGTCGAAGCCGATGCCGGCCTCGCCCATCTCGCGGACGCGCTCGGGGCCGCAGAAGCCGGCGTGGCCCTCGTTCATGTGGAAGACCTCGGGCGCGGGGTGCCCGGTGACGCGGCAGAACGTGCGGACCGCCCGCATGCCGCCGATGCCGAGCAGCATCTCCTGGAGGAGCCGGTGCTCGCTGCCGCCGCCGTAGAGCCGGTCGGTGACGTCGCGTTCGGCGGGCCCGTTCTCCGCGACGGCCGAGTCGAGCAGGAGCAGCGGCACCCGGCCGACCCGGACCTGCCAGATCTGGGCGGCGAGGGTGCGTCCGCCGGGCAGGGCGAGGGTGACGGTGGCGCGGGCGCCGTCGGGCTCGGTGAGCGGGGTCAGCGGCAGCTCGTGGGGGTCGATGACCGGGTAGTGCTCCTGCTGCCAGCCGTCCGGCGACAGGCTCTGGCGGAAGTATCCATGACGGTAGAGCAGGCCGACGCCGATGAGCGGGGCGCCGAGGTCGCTGGCGGCCTTGAGGTGGTCGCCGGCCAGGATGCCGAGGCCGCCGGAGTACTGCGGCAGGGCGGCGGTGATGCCGAACTCGGGCGAGAAGTACGCGATGGCGCGGGGCAGTTCGCCTTCGGCGAGGGCGTCGGCACGCTGGTACCAGCGGGGCTCGCTGAGGTAGTCCCGCAGGTCGCCGACGGCGACGCCGAGGCGGCGGAGGAAGCCGCGGTCGGCGGCGAGGGCGGCCAGGCGGTCGGCGGAGACGGAGCCCAGCAGCCGGACCGGGTCCTCGCCGCACGCCTGCCAGCTGTCCGGGTCGACGGCCCGCAGCAGCTCGCGGGTCTCGGGGTGCCAGGACCAGCGCAGGTTGAACGCCAGCTCCTGGAGCGGTCGGAGGGGGTCGGGGAGGACGGGGCGAACGGAGAAGCGACGGATGGCCTTCACGCTGACGACCGTAGCCGGGCTCCGGGGGCGGCGGCGTCGGATTCCCGCCGATTCAACGGGATTCTTCACCGTAAACCACCCCCGGGGACCACCCGTGACGGTCAGGTCACGGTTTCCGCCGCGTCGCCGGGTCCGGGCGCGTCGTTCAGGACGCGCGGGGCCAGCTCGGTGCTGGGCCGGACGGTGCCGGCCGCGATCCCGTCCGCGTAGTGGCAGGCCACCCGGTGCCCGCCGCCGATGTCGGTCAGCTCGGGGCGCTCGGTGGCGCAGCGGTCGGCCTGCCGCCACGGGCAGCGGGTGTGGAAGCGGCATCCGGCGGGCGGGCTCGCCGGGGAGGGCAGGTCGCCGCGGAGCAGGATCCGCTCGCGGCTGTCCTCCAGTTCCGGGTCGGGCACGGGGACGGCAGACATCAGCGCCCTGGTGTAGGGGTGGCGCGGCGCGGCGTACAGCGCGTCGCTGTCGGCCTCCTCCACGAGCGCGCCCAGGTACATCACGCCGACGCGGTCGGAGATGTGCCGGACGACGGCCAGGTCGTGGGCGATGACGAGGTAGGTCAGGCCGAGGGAGTCCTGGAGCTCCTCCAGCAGGTTGAGCACCTGGGCCTGGATGGAGACGTCCAGGGCGGAGACCGGCTCGTCGCAGATGATGAGGTCCGGCTCCAGGACGAGGGCGCGGGCGATGCCGATGCGCTGCCGCTGGCCGCCGGAGAACTCGTGGGGGTAGCGGGACAGCGCGCCGGCGGGCAGGCCGACCCGGTCGAGGATCTCGGTGATCCTGACGCGGCGGGCGGCGCGGTCGGCGCCCAGGCGGTGGGCGGCCATGCCCTCGGTGAGGATGGACTCGATGTTCTGCCGGGGGTTGAGGCTGCCCAGCGGGTCCTGGAAGACCATCTGGAGGCGGCGGCGGGCGCGGCGCATCTCCTCGCCGGGCAGCGCGGCGAGGTCGGTGCCGTCGAAGACGACGCGGCCCGAGGTGATGTCGTTCAGCCGCAGGATCGCCCGGCCGAGGGTGGTCTTGCCGCAGCCGGACTCGCCGACCAGGCCGTAGGTCTGCCCGGCCTCGACGGACAGCGATACGCCGTCGACGGCGTAGACGTATCCGGCGACGCGGTCGAAGAACAGGCCGCTCCGGACCGGGAAGTGGACCTTCACGTCGTCCAGTTCGAGCAGGCTCACGCGGATGCCTCCCCTTTCCTCGGGGTGTCCGCCGCGCCGGGGGCGTCGTGCGGCACGGGGTTGACGCAGCGGACCTGGTGGCCGCCGGTGGCGTGGGGCGCGGCGGTCAGCTCGGGCGTCCCGTGCAGGCACTCCAGGGTGTAGTGGTCGCAGCGCGGGGCGAACGCGCAGCCGTCGGGCCAGGACAGGCGGTCGTTGATGGAGCCGCGGATCGGGTGGAGCCGCTCGCCGCGGGGCGCGTCCAGACGCGGGATGGAGGCGAGCAGGCCGTGCGCGTACGGGTGCGCGGGCGCGGCGAAGAGCGGGCGCCGCCCGGCGGCCTCGACGACCTTGCCCGCGTAGAGCACGTTGACGGTGTCGCAGATCCCGGCGACGACGCCGAGGTCGTGGGTGATCATCAGCAGCGCGGTGCCCTGGTCGTCCACCAGCTCCTTCAGCAGCTCCAGGATCTGCGCCTGGATCGTCACGTCGAGGGCGGTGGTGGGCTCGTCCGCGATCAGCAGGCGCGGGGCGCAGGCGACGGCCATGGCGATGAGGGCGCGCTGCCGCATGCCGCCGGAGAGCTGGTGCGGGTACTCCTTCAGGCGGCGGGCGGGGTCGGGGATGCCGACCCGGTCCAGCAGGTGGGCGGCCTCGGCGCGGGCCGCCGCGCCGCGCAGGCCGCGGTGGCGGGTGAGGATCTCGGTGACCTGGACTCCGATGGGCACCACCGGGTTGAGGGACGACAGCGGGTCCTGGAAGATCATCGCGAGCTGCGTGCCGCGCAGGTCGCGGATCGCGGACCGGCTCAGGGCGAGCAGGTCGACGGGCCCGGACGCCCCGGGGCCCGGCCGCCGGAACAGCGCCCGGCCGCCGACCCGCACGCCCCGCTGGGGCAGCAGGCCCATCAGCGCGAGCGAGGTGACGCTCTTGCCGCAGCCGGACTCGCCGACCAGGCCGACGACCTCGCCCTCGGCGACGGTGAAGGAGACGCCGGCGACGGCGTCGGTGGCCGGCCCGCTCCGGTCGCCGCCGCGCCCGGCGAAGGTGACGGTCAGTTCTTCCACGGACAGCAGGGTCATGGCGCGTCAGCCTCGCAACTTCGGGTCGAGTGCTTCCCGCAGGGCCTCGCCGAGCAGGGTGAAGCCGAGGGCGGTGACGATGATCCCGAGGGCCGGGCAGACGGCCATCATCGACGCCTGGTCGAACAGGTCCTCCGGCACGAAGAACCGCTCGGCCTGGGCGAGCATGACGCCCCACTCGGGCTGGGACGCGTCGGGGTTGCCCAGGCCCAGGTACGACAGGGCCGCCGCCTCGATGATGGCGGTGGCCAGCGCGAGCGTGGTCTGCACGATGACCGGGCCGAGGGAGTTGGGCAGCACGTGGGCCAGCGCGATGCGGCGGCGCCGCACGCCCAGGGCGCGGGCGGCCAGCACGTAGTCGGCGCCCGCCTGCGCGAGCATGGAGCCGCGCAGCAGCCGGGCGAAGACGGGGATCTGCACGACGCCGACCGCGATCATCACGGTGGTCAGGCTCTGTCCCATGACGGCGGCGATGCTGACGGCGAGCAGCAGCGAGGGCAGCGCCAGCAGCATGTCGACGGAGCGCATCAGCAGGGTGTCGACGCTCCGCCCGGCCCGGCCGCCGAAGGCGAGGGCGGCGCCGGAGACGCCGCCGACGAGCGCGCCGACGGCGAGTCCGATGAGCGTGGCGACGACGCCGACCAGCAGGGTCTGCCGGGCGCCCACGAGCATCCGGGACCACTGGTCCCGGCCGAGGTGGTCCAGGCCCAGCCAGTTCTCCGCGCGGGGGCCGACGAAGACGGCCCGGTTGACGAAGACCTCGTCGCGCCAGGTCTGGGCGGTGGGGTCGTGCGGGGCGATCAGCGGGCCGACGAGGGCGATCACGACGAACAGCGCGATGACGCTCCCGCCGATGAGCGCCATCTTGCTGGTGCGCAGCCGGCGCAGCGCCTCGGTCCACAGGCTCGCGCCGGTGGTGGTGTCGCGCCGCGCGGTCAGCTCCGCGAGGCGGTCCAGCTTCTCCGTCCTGGCGGTCATCAGTTCACCCGCACTCTCGGGTCGATGACGCTGTAGGCCACGTCGACCATCAGGTTGATGAGCACGTACAGGAGGGCGATGAGCAGGATGAAGCCCATCATCGTCGGGTAGTCGCGGGCGTCGATGGCCTCCGCGACGAACCGGCCGATGCCGCCGAACGCGAAGACCGACTCGGTGAGCACCGCGCCGGACAGCAGGCTGCCGGTGAGCAGGCCGACGGTGGTGACGACGGGCAGCAGGGCGTTGCGCAGGACGTGCCGGCCGCGCACCACGCGCCGCGTGAGCCCCTTGGACTCGGCGGTGCGCACGTAGTCCTCGGTCAGCACCTCCAGGACGCCGGCGCGGGTGATGCGGACGATCACGGCCAGCGGGATGGAGGCGAGGGCGATGCCGGGCAGGACGAGGTGCTTCAGGGCGTCCCAGGAGGCGTCCCACTCCCCGGTGAGGAGCCCGTCGAGGACGTAGAAGCCGGTGACCTCGGTGGCGTCGATGCCGGTGCTCTGCCGTCCGGTGCTGGGCAGCCAGCCGAGGTGGACGGCGAAGAGCGCCTTGAGGATGAGGGCGAGGAAGAAGACGGGGACGCACACGCCGAGGAGCGAGCCGGAGACGGCGGCGGCGTCCAGCCAGCTTCCGCGCCGGCGGGCGGCGAAGTAGCCGAGCGGGATGCCGACGACGACGGCGATGAGCAGGGCGGTGAGGCCGAGTTCGACGGTGGCGGGGAAGCGGAGGGTGAACTCCTCCCACACCGGGCGGCTGGTCTGGGTGGAGGTGCCCAGGTCGAGCCGGGCGAGCCGCTCGATCCAGCGGCCGTACTGGACCCACAGCGGCTGGTCGAGCCCGAGCGCGGCCTCGATCTGCCGCCGGTCGGCCTCGGTGGCGCGCTCGCCCAGCAGCGCGGAGGCCGGTCCGCCGGGCAGCCGGTGGATCCAGAGGAACAGAAGGACCGTCAGGCCCAGCAGGGTGGGTATGAGCTGGAGCAGCCTGCGGACGATGAGACGGAGCACCGGGAGGCTCCCCTTTCTGTCTGCCGGGTCGCGAGGGCCTGCCGGGACCACGGATGCCGCCCGGCCACGGGGTGCCGTGGCCGGGCGGATCGATCCGCCGGTCCGCTTCTCCCGACCGGGTGCGGCGGCTACCTGAAGGAGACCTCGGCGAAGTTCTCCTGGGTGAGCGGGGAGACGGTCGGCGGGTTCACGTCGGGCGAGAAGGCGATGGACGGCGGCGAGCTGGAGATCGGCACGCCGGGCAGGTAGTCCATGACGTACTCGTTGATCTCCTCGTAGAGGCCGACGCGGGTCTCCGGGTCGGGCTCGGTGGCGGCCTCGGCCATCAGGTCGAACAGCTCCTGGTTCTCGAAGCCCCACTCCTTGGAGTAGTCGGCGAACCAGGTGCCGAGGAAGTTGTAGGCGTCGTTGAAGTCGCCGGTCCAGCCGAGGAGGTAGATGTCGCAGCCGCCGTCGCGGGTGGTCTCCGTGTAGTCCGGGTTCCACTTCAGGGGGACCGGGGTGACGGTGACGCCGGCGTCCTCCAGGTCGGAGCGGAGCAGCTCGTAGATGTCGGCCGGGGCCGGCATGTAGGGGCGGGTGACCTCGGTCGGGTAGCAGAAGTCGAGGGCCAGGTCGTCGTGTCCGGCGGCGGCCAGCAGGTCCCGCGCCCGCTCGGTGTCGTGCGCGTAGGTGGTGACGTTGTCCGAGAAGCCGTCGACGGTGTGCGGCACGAACTGGGTGGCGACGACGCCGCCTTCGGGGAGCTGGGTGTTGACGATGTTCTCCCGGTCGATGGCGTGCGCGAGGGCCTGGCGCACCTCCAGCTCGCCGAGTGCCTCGTTGCTCTCCTGGGTGATGCCGAGGTAGAGGAGGTTGAACACGTCGCGGGTGGGCACCTGGAAGCCCTCCTCCTCCAGCGTCGCGACGTCGGCGGGCGCGACCAGGTCGTAGCCGTGGATGTCGCCGGCCTGGAGGGCCTGGCGGCGGGCGTCCTCCTCGGGGATGGTGCGGAAGACCAGCTCCTCGACGCCGGCGGGCTCGCCCCAGTAGTCGTCGAAACGGGTCAGGGTGATCTCGCCGTTGCCCTTGTTCCAGTCGGTGATCTCGAACGGGCCGGTGCCGGCGGCCGTGCCGGCCTCCTGGCTGTAGTCGGGGAAGGTGATGTTCTCGCCCTCGCCGGCGGCCTCGTCGGTGGCGTACGCCTCCAGGGACTTCGGGGAGTGGATGGCGAACGACTGGAGGGAGAACCCGCCGGGGTAGTTGGCCGACGGCTCGGCGACCGAGATGACCGCGGTGAGGTCGTCGGGGGCCTCGCAGCCCACGTAGTTGGGGTCGGGCGTCTCCTCGCTCTCGTTCTCCGCGAAGCCGCCGAAGACGGACTGCCAGTAGTAGGAGAGCGTGGTGTTCTGGTACGTGCCGCTCCAGTGGTACCAGCGGTCGAAGTTCGCGCAGACCGCCTCGCCGGTCAGGGCCTCGCCGTCGTGGAACGTCACGCCGTCGCGGAGGTGGAAGGTCCACTCGGTGCCCTCGGGATTGCTCTCCCAGGTCTCCGCGAGTCCGCCGACGAGTTCCGTGCCGCCCGGCTCGTGGTCGAGCAGCGTCTCGAAGGCCTGCCGGGTGACGCGGAAGGTCTCGCCGTCGCTGGCGAGTCCCGGATCGAGGGAGGCCGGGTCACCGGCGGCGCCGAAGACGAAGGTCTCGGAGTCGCCCCCGGATCCGTCGTCGTCCCGCTCGCTGGCGCATCCGGTCACGATCAGGCCGATCGTGAGTACAGCCGCGAACATCCTCGCGGCCCTGGGTCTCGCTATGCGCATTGTCCACCTCAGGGGGTCGGCGGTGGTAAGGCGTTCCGGTGGACGGCACATTACTGTGCGGGTACATAGCTGTGAACCGCATAGCGGACGCCGATACCGAGCCGAGACCCACCCCATTTACACGGATAAAGCACCGCGTTCCGGGTGGAGTTGGCGGGTGGCGGGCAGTCCCGCGCGTCCCCGCAATCCCGTGCGCATCAGGCGGCAACACGCGTGTGACATCCGGGCGGCGCCCGTGCGGCGCCCCGCCCCCGCGGCCCGCTTCGTTGGCAGGAGCACACGGGGAAGACGACCCGCCGGGCATGACCCGGACGGAAGGGGGCAGGCGGGCAGAGAACGCCCCGCTCCGCCCGCTATGCGGACACATGTATGCGGCATCGAGCGCGTAACCCTTGATTTCCTGACTCGATACGAGTAGGTCACACACAACCGGATTGTCCTGACGTCCCCGATGGGCAGACTTGGCCGAGGCACCCCCCACACGAGTGAACGCGGATCGGAGCGGCCATGCTCGAAACCTGCCACTCAGCGGCCAGGCGGCTACAAAGGGCGGATTCCCGCACAATGGGGGAACGCTCCCTTATCGATGGAAATGACCACCCTCGACGCAGCCAGGTGATCTCCTCATGATCGGTCGCATCCCCGTCCTCGACGTCCAGCCGAGCGTTGACTGCGGGCGCCGCCCGGCCAAGGCCGTACCGGGCGAGACGTTCCTGGTCACGGCCACCGTCTTCCGGGAGGGGGCGGACGCGGTGGGGGCCAACGTGGTGCTGCGCGACGCGGGCGGGCGCAGCGGTCCGTGGACCCCGATGCGGGAGCTGGCGCCCGGCACCGACCGCTGGGGCGCGGAGGTGACGCCGGACAGCGAGGGCCGGTGGACGTTCGCCGTGGAGGCGTGGGGCGACCCGGTCAGCACCTGGCGGCGGCACGCGCAGATCAAGGTGCCGGCGGGCACGGACGTGGAGTTGACGCTCACCGAGGGCGCGGAGCTGCTGCGCCGGGCCGCCGCGGGCGTGCCCAAGAACGACGGCAAGGACGCGATCCTGGAGGCCGCCGACGCGCTGCTGGACGAGTCGGTGCCCGGCACCGCCCGGCTGGCCGCCGCCCTCACCGCCGAGGTGACCGAGGTGCTGCGCCGCCACCCGCTGCGCGAACTGCTCACCTCCTCCCGGCCGATGCCGCTGCTGGTGGAGCGCCGGCGGGCGCTGTTCGGCTCGTGGTACGAGATGTTCCCCCGCTCCGAGGGCGCCGAGATCCGGCCGGGCGAGGCGCCGGTCCCGGGCACGTTCCGCACCGCCGCGCGGCGGCTGCCCGCCATCGCCGGGATGGGCTTCGACGTCGTCTACCTGCCGCCCGTCCACCCCATCGGCAGGGCCTTCCGCAAGGGGCCGGGCGGCGTGCTGTCCACCGACCCGCACGACGTGGGCTCGCCGTGGGCCATCGGCTCCCCGGCCGGCGGCCACGACGCGATCCACCCAGATCTGGGCACGATCGAGGACTTCGACCACTTCGTGGCGGCGGCCGGGGAGCTGGGCCTGGAGATCGCCCTGGACTTCGCCCTCCAGTGCAGCCCGGACCACCCGTGGGTGACCGAGCACCCCGAGTGGTTCACCCGGCGCGCGGACGGCACGATCGCGTACGCCGAGAATCCGCCGAAGAAGTACCAGGACATCTACCCGATCTCGTTCGAGCAGGACTTCCGCGGGCTGGTGACGGAGACGCTGCGCGTCCTGCGCTTCTGGATGAGCCACGGCGTGCGGATCTTCCGTGTGGACAACCCGCACACCAAGCCGGTGGTCTTCTGGGAGAAGGTGATCGCGGAGATCAACCGCACCGATCCCGATGTGATCTTCCTGGCCGAGGCGTTCACCCGGCCGGCGATGATGCACACCCTGGCCCAGGTCGGCTTCCAGCAGTCGTACACCTATTTCACGTGGCGCAACACGAAGCACGAGCTCACCGAGTACCTCACCGAGCTGACCGGCGCGGCGGCCTCTTACATGAGGCCGAATTTCTTCGTCAACACGCCTGACATCCTGCACGCCTATCTTCAGGAGGGGGGCCGGGCGGGGTTCGAGACCCGCGCGGTCCTCGCGGCGACTCTTTCACCGACCTGGGGCATGTATGCGGGTTACGAGCTGTGCGAGGGCGCTCCCGCCGCGCCGGGGAGCGAAGAGTACCTGCACTCGGAGAAGTTCGAGCTCCGGCCCCGGGACTGGGCGCGGGCCGACGCGGAAGGGCGTAGCATCACCCCCCTCATCACGACCCTCAACACCCTCCGGCGCTCCCACCCCGCCCTTCAGCAGCTTCGCGATCTGCACTTTCACCGCACGAACAACGACCACATCCTGGCCTACTCCAAGCGCAGCCGGACACCCGACGCCGACCTCGTTCTCATCGTGGTCAACCTCGATCCCCACCACACCCACGAAGCGACGGTGTCGTTGGACATGGAGCAACTCCATGGGTGCGGCCTCACCACCGCGCAGGAAAGTGGCGCCGAGCCCTTTCCGGTGTGCGACGAGCTCACCGGAGCGACCTACTACTGGGGCAGGGACAACTATGTGCGGCTTGAGCCGGGCCGTGCGGATGCGTACGCCTCGTCCGCCCACGTCTTGGCCCTGCGACCGTCCTCACAGACCGGAGGGTCACCCAAACCATGAGCGTCAATGAGCCGGTCCCCGATAAATTCGAGGACACGCCTGCCCGCGAGCGCGACCCGGAGTGGTTCAAGCGCGCGGTGTTCTACGAGGTTCTCGTCCGTTCCTTCCAGGACAGCAACGGAGACGGAATCGGCGATCTGAAGGGCCTCACCGCCCGGCTGGACTACCTGCAGTGGCTCGGGGTCGACTGCCTGTGGCTCCCGCCGTTCTTCAAGTCCCCGATGCGCGACGGCGGATACGACGTGTCCGACTACGCCGACGTGCATCCCCAGTTCGGCGACCTCGCGGATTTCGTGGAGTTCGTCGACGCCGCGCACCAGCGCGGCATGCGGGTCATCATCGACTTCGTCATGAACCACACCAGCGATCAGCACCGCTGGTTCCAGGAGTCGCGCAGGGACCCGGACGGGCCGTACGGCGACTACTACGTCTGGGCCGACGACGACAAGCAGTACGCGGACGCGCGGATCATCTTCGTCGACACCGAGACGTCCAACTGGGCCTTCGACCCGGTCCGCAAGCAGTACTACTTCCACCGGTTCTTCTCGCACCAGCCGGATCTCAACTACGAGAGCCCGGCCGTGCAGAAGGAGATCCTCTCCGCGCTGAAATTCTGGCTCGACCTGGGAATCGACGGGTTCCGGCTCGACGCCGTGCCGTACCTGTACGCGGAGGAGGGGACCAACTGCGAAAACCTTCCTGCAACGCACGCCTTTCTCAAGCGCGTCCGCGCGGAGATCGACGCGCACTACCCGGACACCGTCCTGCTGGCCGAGGCGAACCAGTGGCCCGAGGACGTCGTGGACTACTTCGGGGACTTCGACAACGGCGGCGACGAGTGCCACATGGCGTTCCACTTCCCCGTGATGCCGCGCATCTTCATGGCGGTGCGCCGCGAGTCGCGGTACCCGGTCTCGGAGATCCTGGCCAAGACCCCGGCGATCCCGGAGGGCTGCCAGTGGGGCATCTTCCTGCGCAACCACGACGAGCTGACCCTGGAGATGGTCACCGACGAGGAGCGCGACTACATGTACGCGGAGTACGCCAAGGACCCGCGGATGCGCGCCAACATCGGCATCCGGCGGCGGCTGGCGCCGCTGCTGGACAACGACCGCAACCAGATCGAGCTGTTCACGGCGCTGCTGCTGTCGCTGCCCGGCTCCCCCATCCTGTACTACGGCGACGAGATCGGGATGGGCGACAACATCTGGCTGGGCGACCGGGACGCCGTGCGCACCCCGATGCAGTGGACTCCGGACCGCAACGCGGGCTTCTCGTCCTGCGATCCGGGCCGGCTGTTCCTGCCGACGATCATGGACCCGGTCTACGGGTACCAGGTCACCAACGTCGAGGCGGCCATGAGTTCGCCGGCCTCGCTGCTGCACTGGACGCGGCGGATGGTCGAGATCCGCAAGCAGAATCCGGCGTTCGGGCTCGGCTCGTACGCGGAGCTGCCGTCGTCCAACCCGGCCGTCCTGGCCTTCCTGCGCGAGCGCGGGGACGACCTGGTGATGTGCGTCAACAACTTCTCCCGCTTCTCCCAGCCCACCGAGCTGGATCTGCGGCCCTGGGGAGGCTGCGTGCCGGTGGAGCTGATCGGCGGCGTCCGCTTCCCGCCGATCGGGGAGCTGCCGTATCTGCTGACGCTGGCGGGGCACGGCTTCTACTGGTTCAGGCTGCGTAAAGCTTCGGAGTCATAAGCCGTAGAGGGCACGAAACAGGCTTACCCCCAGCCTGCTGGGGGAAGCCTACCCATACCCCCTCAAGCGTTGCCCAAAGCCATCCATATGCGTAACGAGCCTCACCCGCTCGGTCGCCGTTCTGTCGCGACACGTCCCGTGCCGCCGGGCAACCCACGCCGTAATCCGGGACACTTCGTCACATTAATCGTGCCCGGGGAAAGGACGCCATGACGGACAGCTCCTCGCCCCGGACGGCTCCGGTCCGGCCCTCTCTCACCGCCGCCCCGCAGGGCAACGCCATGCTGCGTTCCCTCACGGGCCTGCTCACCCGCTGGCTGCCCAGGCAGCGGTGGTTCGCCGGCAAGGGCCGCCCGCTCGGCGGTCTCACCGTGGTCTCCGCCACCGAGCTGCTGCCCTGCGGCTCCGGTGGCCCGACCCCTGGTCTGCTGCACCTCCTCATCCGCACCCGGCAGGGCCCGGCGTCCGGCGCGCAGGGCCCGGCCACCGGCGACTGCTACCAGCTGCTGCTCGGGGTCCGCCCCAGCCTGCCGCCCTCGCTCGCGCCCGCGCTCGTCGGCCGCCCGGCCGAGGGCCCGCTGCGCGGCAGCGTGGTCTACGAGGCGCTGCACGATCCCCGGCTGGCCGGCCTGCTGCTGGAGCGGCTGCGCGCCCCCGGCACCCTGGGCACCCTGCACTTCGGCCGCGCGCCCGGCGCCGTCATCCCGTCCGGGCTGCCCGCCCGGCTGCTCTCCAGCGAGCAGAGCAACTCGTCGGTGGTGTACGGCGACGCGTTCATCCTGAAGCTGTTCCGCCGGGTCAGCCCCGGCGTCAACCCGGACCTGGAGCTGCCGCTGGCCCTCGCCGAGGCCGGGTCCACCCGGGTCCCGGCGCCGGCCGCCTGGTTCGAGGCGGTGTGGCCGGGCACCATGACCGAGCCGCTGACCCTGGGCGTGCTCGCGCCCTACCTCGCGGGCTCCACGGACGGCTGGCAGCTCGCGCTCCAGTCCCTGAGCCGCCGCGCCGACTTCACCTCCTCCGCGCACGCCCTGGGCCGGGCCACCGCCGAGGTGCACACCACGCTGGCCGCCGCCCTGCCCACCTCCGTGCTGCGCCGCGCCCAGCTGGAGCAGGCCGCCACCGCCATGACCGAGCGGCTGACCGAGGCCGCCTCCGCCGTGCCCGCGCTGCGCCCGTACCGCTCCGGGCTGCGGGCCGCGTTCGAGGCGCTGGGCGACTACGCGCGGCGCGGCGGCACCTGCGTGGTGCAGCGGCTGCACGGCGACCTCCACCTGGGCCAGGTGCTGCGCACCCCGGACCCCAGGGGCCGGGGCTGCCACTGGTCGGTGATCGACTTCGAGGGCGAGCCCGCCCGGCCGCTCAGCGACCGCCGCCGCCCCGGCCCGGTGGTGCGGGACATCGCCGGGATGCTGCGCTCGTTCGACTACGCCGCCAGCCAGCACCCGGCCAGCGGGCCGTGGGTCGACGCCTGGTACCGCGCCAACCGGACGGCGTACTGCCGGGGGTACGCGGAGGCCTCGGGCCAGGACCCGCTGGAGCAGCCCGAGCTGCTGCGGGCGCACGAGACGGACAAGGCCGTCTACGAGGTGCTGTACGAGGCCCGGCACCGCCCCGCGTGGCTGCACGTCCCGATGGCGGCGATCCGCCGCCTCGCCACGCCCCCGGACTGAACCCCCCACCGACCGGACCGACCGGATCCGGGAACACCGCCGCGAAAGGACCCTCCCCGTCGTGCTATCCGCCGCGCACCCGCCCCTGTCCCGCGAGGACCGCGACCGGCTGCTGGCCGGGGCCCACCACGACCCGCACGCCCTCCTCGGCGCCCATCCCGTCCCCTCGGGGACGCTGGTCCGCGCGCTGCGCCCGCTGGCGCGGCGGGTGCGGGTGCGCGGCACCGAGCTGGCGCCGGAGGGCGACGGGCTGTTCTCCGCCGTGCTGCCGCTGTCGCGCGACGGCCTCGGGGACTACCGCCTGGAGGTCACCTACGACGACGGCGCGCCGACCTGGGCCGAGGACCCGTACCGCTTCCTGCCCGCGCTGGGCGAGCTGGACCTGCACCTGATCGGGGAGGGCCGGCACGAGCGGCTGTGGGACGCGCTGGGCGCGCGGCCGATGACGCACGCGGGCGTGCCGGGCACCCGGTTCACCGTGTGGGCGCCCGCCGCGCGCGGGGTGCGGGTCGCCGGCGACTTCAACTCCTGGGACGGCACCGGCTTCCCGATGCGGTCGCTCGGCTCGTGCGGCGTGTGGGAGCTGTTCGTGCCGGGCGTCGGCCCCGGCGCGCTGTACAAGTTCGACGTGTGCGGCGCGGACGGCTCGCACAGTCTGCGCGCCGACCCGATGGCCCAGCGCACCGAGTGCCCGCCGGCCACCGCCTCGGTGGTCCACGAGAGCGGCTACGCCTGGGGCGACGCGGAGTGGATGGCGCGCCGGGGCGACCGCCCGCCGCACGCCGCGCCCATGTCCGTGTACGAGCTGCACCTGCCGTCGTGGCGGCCCGGCCTGTCGTACCGGCGGCTCGCGGAGGAGCTGCCCGGGTACGTGAAGGAGCTGGGCTTCACCCATGTGGAGCTGATGCCGCCCGCCGAGCACCCGTACGGCGGCTCCTGGGGGTACCAGGTGACGGGGTACTACGCCCCCACGGCCCGGCTCGGCACGCCCGACGACTTCAAGTACCTGGTGGACGCGCTGCACCAGGCCGGTATCGCGGTGCTGATGGACTGGGTCCCGGCGCATTTCCCGAAGGACGCGTGGGCGCTGGCCCGTTTCGACGGCACCCCGTGCTACGAGCCGGCCGATCCGCTGCGCGCCGAGCACCCCGACTGGGGCACCCTGACGTTCGACTACGGCCGCCGCGAGGTGCGGAACTTCCTGGTGGCCAACGCCGTGTTCTGGTGCGAGGAGTACCACATCGACGGGCTGCGGGTGGACGCCGTCGCCTCGATGCTCTACCTGGACTACTCGCGGGCCGAGGGCCAGTGGACGCCCAACGCGGAGGGCGGCCGGGAGAACTGGGACGCGGTGCGGTTCCTCCAGGAGATGAACGCCACGGTCTACCGGCGCTGCCCCGGCGTCATCACCGTCGCCGAGGAGTCCACCGCGTGGGACGGCGTCACGCGGGCCACGGACCACGGCGGGCTGGGCTTCGGCTTCAAGTGGAACATGGGCTGGATGCACGACTCGCTGCTCTACATGGCCAAGGACCCCGTGCACCGCGCCTTCCACCACGGCGAGATGACGTTCTCCATGGTGTACGCCTACTCGGAGAACTACGTGCTGCCCATCTCGCACGACGAGGTGGTGCACGGCAAGCGGGCGCTGGTGTCGAAGATGCCCGGCGACTGGTGGCGGCAGCGGGCGGACCTGCGGGCCTACCTCGGCTTCATGTGGTCCCACCCCGGCAAGCAACTGCTGTTCATGGGCCAGGAGTTCGCCCAGGGCGCCGAGTGGTCCGAGGAGGAGGGGCCGCAGTGGTGGGTGCTGGACCAGCAGTGGCCGGCGGCCGGTGACCACCGGGGCGTGCGGGACCTGGTGCGCGACCTGAACGCCGTGTACCGCGCCACCCCGGCGCTGTGGGAGCGGGACACCGACCCGGCCGGGTTCTCCTGGGTCGACGCGGGCGCCGCCGCCGACAACGTGCTGGCGTTCCTCCGGTTCGCCGCCGACGGCTCCCCGCTGCTCGCCGTGTGCAACTTCTCCCCCGTCGTCCGCCCCGACTACCGGCTCGGCGTGCCCGGCGAGATCGCGGCGTGGGCGGAAGTGCTGAACACCGACGACCTGGCGTACGGCGGCTCCGGGGTGACCAACCCCGACCCGCTGAAATCCGGTCCCACGCCCAGTCACGGCCGCGAGACCAGCGTCACGCCGACGCTGCCGCCGCTGGCCACCGTCTGGCTGAAGCCCGCCTGACCGGCCCGGCGAGGATCCGATGCTGCTGCACCACCCCGCCCTGCTCGCGACGCTGCTGTTCTCGGCGCTGATGGCGATCTGGGCCGCCTCCCCGCACGCCGCCGCCCGCGTGACCGTCCAGGCGCCGCCCGCCGAGCTGAGCCGCCCGTTCGAGCGGGACACCGAGGGCTACGACTGCTTCCGCATTCCCGCCGTCGTCACCGCCCCGGACGGCACCCTGCTGGCCTTCGCCGAGGGCCGCGTCCTGGACTGCTCCGACGTGGGCGACATCGACCTGGTGCTCAGACGCTCGGCGGACGGCGGCCGGACCTGGGGGCCGCTCACCGTGCTCGCGGGGGACGGCGACGAGGACGCGTACGGCAACCCGGCGCCGGTCGTGGACCCGGCGAGCGGGCGCGTCACCCTCCTGTTCGCGCACAGCACCTGGAGCGAGGACGCCGACGGGGACCGGGTGCGCGGGCCGCGCACCCTGCGCGCCCTGCACAGCGCCGACCACGGCGGCACGTGGGAGGAGGGCGGCGACCTGGCCGCGCTCAAACCCGCCGACTGGACGTGGGTCTCGGTCGGCCCCGGGCACGGCATCCACCTGACGCGCGGCGCGCACGCCGGGCGGCTGATCGTGCCCGGCGACCACGACACCGACGACGGGGGCGGCGGCGCGCAGCTCTACTACAGCGACGACGGCGGCCTGACCTGGGCGCTCGGCGCCGTCCACCAGGTGACGCCCGGCGAGCCGCACCCCGGCGAGCTGACCGTCGCGCAGCGGGCGGACGGCACCCTGTACGTCAACGCCCGCTCCTCGGAGACCTGCGGCACCGACGAGCACCGGCTGGGCGCGGTGGCCGAGGACGGCGGCACGGCGTTCGCGGCCGGCGGCTTCACGCCCGTGGAGGGGCTGGACGCGCCGCCCGTCTCCGCCTCGCTGCTGGCGGTGGACGACGGCGCGCGGCTGCTGCTGTCCGCGCCCGCCCGGCCCGGCGCGGAGGCGTTCGAGGACCGGCGGGTGATGGCGGTCCGCACCTCGCTGGACGGCGGCGCCACGTGGCAGGCCGCCGGGACGATCGTCCACCCGGGCCGGGCCGGGTACTCGGACCTCACCGCGCCGGCGGACGGCGAGATCGGGCTGCTGTACGAGACGGAGGACGGCGGCCCGCACGGCTCCATCGCGTACACCGCCTTCACCGTGGACACCATGGACGCCGCCGCCACCGACCTGGTCCTGCCGCGCACGCCCGACGAGAGCGGCCACGGCAACGACGCGGTGGTGCACGGCGGCGCCGCGCTGACGGCCGACGGGTGGTCCGGGTCGGCGATGGCGTTCGACGGCACGGACGACTATCTGCGGCTGGTCAACTGCCCGGCCTCGCTCGACCTGGGCGAGGGCGACTTCGCGGTCAGCGCCTGGTTCCGGTACGCCGAGACGTCCGGCGCGCTGCCGCTGCTGTGGGGGTACGACGACGACCCGGGCGAGCGGCAGTTCTGGCTGCGCGCCGAGCCGGTGGACGGCGGGCTGCGCGGCGGCATCGACACCGGGACGGCCGCCGCGTCCGTCACCACCGGCGCGGCGCACAACGACGGCGCCTGGCACCACGTCGCGTTCCAGCGGCAGGGCGCGCTGCTCCAGCTCTCCGTGGACGGCGCCGACCCGGCCGAGGCCGAGGCGCCCGCGGGCGACATCTCGCCGGACGAGCCGTTCACCGTGCACATCGGCGCCCGGCCCGGCTACGCCGAGCTGTTCCGCGGCGCGCTGGACGAGGTGCGGATCTACGGCCGGGCGCTGACCGACGGGGAGTGGGAGCGGGTGCGGGCCGGGGCGGCGGACGTGCCGGACGCGCGGGTGCTGCTGCCGTTCGAGACGGTCGCGTGAGCGCTCCGGCCCGGCCGGGCCCGCCGGGTCAGCTCGGCGCGGTCTCCCGGTAGTAGGGGTCGAGGACCCGGCCCGCGCGGGCCCCGGTGTCGTACGTGTACACCTCGCGGCCCTCGATGAAGACGCGCAGCGCGCGGCTCATCACGTCCAGCGGGTCGCCGGACCAGAGGACGACATCGCCGTCGAGGCCGGGCCGCAGGGCGCCGATCCGGTCGTCCAGGCCCATGATCTCGGCCGGGTTGAGGGTGATGGTGCGCAGCGCCTCGGCCCGGTCCAGGCCCTCCTTGACGCTCAGGGTGACCTGGTGGACGAGGAAGTGGACGGGAACGACCGGGTGGTCGGTGGTGATGGCGACCTTGACGCCCGCGCGGGCGAGGATGCCCGGGCCCGCCAGGGTCCGGCCGCGCAGCTCCACCTTGCTCCGGGTGGTGAACAGCGGTCCGGTGATCACCGGGACGTCGCGCCGGGCGATCTCGTCGGCCAGCAGGTGGGCCTCGGTGGCGTGGTTGATGACGAGCCGGTAGCCGAACTCGTCGGCCAGCCGCAGCGCGGTGGCGATGTCGTCGGCGCGGTGGGTGTGCTGGCACCAGGGCAGCTCCCCGTCGAGCACCCGCACCAGCACCTCAAGACCGGGGTCGCGGTCGAAGGGCGTGCGCGCGGCGGCGGCGTGCTCGCGTTTCGCCCGGTAGTCCTGCGCCCTGGTGAACGCGTCGCGGATCACGGCCGCCACGCCCTGCCGGGTGGCGGGCAGCAGCTTCCGGTCGCCGTAGAACCGCTTGGGGTTCTCGCCCAGCGCGCTCTTCACGCTCACCGGCTGCCGGATCAGCATCTCGTCCACGCTGCGGCCCCAGCACTTGACGGCGACGGTCTGGCCCCCGACCGGGTTGGCCGAGCCGGGCTTGACGACCGCGCTGGTGACGCCGCCGGCGAGGGCGTCGGCGAAGCCGGTGTCGGCCGGGTTGATGGCGTCGAGGGCGCGCATCCGGGCGCCGTTGGGATCGGTCGTCTCGTTGACGTCGTCCCCGGCCCAGCCCTCGGCCTCCTCCACGACGCCGAGGTGGCCGTGCGCCTCGACGAAGCCGGGCAGCACCCACATCCCGGCGGCGTCCACGACGGGCACGCCCGCCGGGACGTCCACCTCGTCGTCCGGGCCGACGGCGGCGATCCTGCCGCCCCGGATCAGCACCGTGCCGCGGTCGAGGGGGTCACCGTCGACGGGCACCACGTGGCCGGATCTGATCGCGATGTCCATGGGCAGTGAACCTATATCACACCGTCCGCGGGGGATTACGGTGGACGGGTGATCACCTACGAGGACGTCAAGGCGGCCGGCCGGGAGGGCATCCGGGCGACGG
>NZ_JBPQTQ010000045.1:0-38734 GCF_051386415.1 Streptomyces sp. URMC 129 | reverse complement strand
CTCGCCTACTGGGACGAACTGTCGCACCAGGACATCGCCGTGGTGCTGGGCATCTCGCCCGGCGCCGTCGCCACCCGGCAGGCCCGTTGATCACACCGGGGGACAACCCCACCCGCCGCGCCCACCTTTGCGGCACGCTGGTGGCGATGATGGACGAACGACGAAGCACGCGGCTGCCGGACCGGCCGTCGCCGGGGCGCTGTCCGAGACCGGCCCGTCGTTCACCGTGACACCCCCCCGGCGGCGCGGGTCTGTGCACAGCCTGTGGACAACTCCGCCGGGCCCTGTGAACGGTCAGGCGGACGCGTCCGGCCGGACCGGACGGAGCAAGGGCTCCAGGGTCCGCGCGATGCCGTCCGCGTCGTTGCCGCCGGTGATCTCGTCGGCCACCGCCAGGACCTCGGGGTGCGCGTCCGCCATCGCCACGCCGTGGGCCGCCCATGTGAGCATCGGGATGTCGTTGGGCATGTCCCCGAACGCGATGGTCTCCGACGCCTTCACGCCCAGGCGGCGCGCCGCCAGGGAGAGGCCGGTCGCCTTCGTCAGGCCGAGCGGCAGCATCTCCACCAGGTCGCGGCCCGAGATCACGACCGTCACCGCGGTACCGACCAACGCGCGGGCGGCGGACGCCAGTTCGTCGTCGGACAGGCCGGGGCACTGGACGTACAGCTTGATCAGCGGCTCCGCGAACAGCCGTGTCCGGTCGATCTCCTCGACGGTCAGCGGGGCGCGGTCGGCGCCCCGGAAGCCGCTGTGCACCACCGCCTCGAAGCGGCCGTCCATCACGATCTCGCCGTCCACGCCGTCCCGGTTCGCCGCGACGGCCACCGGCCCGAGACCGGCCTCCAGCCGCTCCACCGCGTGCCGCGCCACCGCGCGGTCCAGCGTCACCGACGTCAGCAGGCGGTGCTCCCCGGCGTGGTAGAGCTGGGCGCCCTGGCCGCAGACGGCCAGCCCCCGGTACCCGAGGTCGTCGAGGATGTGCCGCGTCCCGGCGACGCTCCGGCCCGTGACCACGATGTGCTCCGCGCCCGCCGCCTGCGCGGCGACGAGCGCGTCGCGGGTCCGCTGCGAGATCGTGTCGTCGCTCCGCAGCAGCGTGCCGTCCAGGTCGGTGGCGACCAGGCGGTACGGAAAGCGGTGCGGGAACGACGCCGCGCCGCTCACTTGGCCACCGGCTCCAGCACCTCGCGTCCGCCCAGGTACGGTCGCAGCACCGCCGGGACCCGGACGGATCCGTCGGCCTGCTGGTGGTTCTCCAGGAGCGCCACGATCGTGCGCGGCACCGCGCACAGCGTGCCGTTCAGCGTCGCCAGCGGGCGCACCCCGGCGTCCTTGGTCCGCATCCGGACCGCCAGCCGCCGCGCCTGGAACTCCCCGCAGTTCGACGTGGAGGTCAGCTCCCGGTACTTGCCCTGCGTGGGGATCCACGCCTCGCAGTCGAACTTCCTGGCCGCCGACGCCCCCAGGTCGCCACTGGCCACGTCGATCACCCGGAACGGCAGCTCCAGCGACGTCAGCCACTGCTTCTCCCACTCCAGCAGCCGCGCCAGCTCCGCCTCCGCGTCCTCGGGGGCGACGTAGGAGAACATCTCCACCTTGTCGAACTGGTGCACACGGAAGATGCCCCGGGTGTCCTTGCCGTACGACCCGGCCTCGCGGCGGAAGCACGGCGAGAAGCCGGCGTAGCGCAGCGGGAGCTGGTCGGCGTCCAGGATCTCGTCCATGTGGTAGGCGGCGAGCGGCACTTCGGACGTCCCGACCAGGTAGAAGTCGTCCTTCTCCAGGTGGTACACGTCCTGCGCGGCCTGGCCCAGGAAGCCGGTGCCCTCCATGGCGCGCGGCTTCACCAGCGCGGGCGTCAGCATCGGGACGAACCCGGCCGCGGTCGCCTGCGCGATCGCCGCGTTGACCAGGGCCAGCTCCAGCAGGGCGCCGGCGCCGGTCAGGTAGTAGAAGCGGGAGCCGGACACCTTCGCGCCGCGCTCGGTGTCGATCGCGCCGAGGATGTGGCCGAGGTCGAGGTGGTCCCTCGGCGTGAAGCCCTCCGCCGCGAAGTCGCGGATGGTGCCGTGGGTCTCGCGGACGACGAAGTCGTCCTCGCCGCCCACCGGGACGTCCGGGTGCACGATGTTGCCGAGCTGGAGCAGCAGCCGCTGGGCCTCGGCCGCCGCCTCGTCGCGCTCGGCGTCGGCGGCCTTCACGGCGGCGGCCAGCTCGCCGGCGCGGGCCAGCAGCGCGGCCTTCTCGTCGCCCTCGGCGCGCGGGACGCGCTTGCCGAGCTGCTTCTGCTCGGCGCGCAACTCGTCGAAGCGGGAACTGGACGACCGGCGCCGCTCGTCGGCGGAGATCAGGGCGTCGACGATGCCGATGTCCTCTCCACGGGCGCGCTGCGAGGCGCGCACACGGTCGGGGTCCTCACGGAGCAGGCGAAGGTCAATCACGGACCCAGGCTACCGGGGCGCGTCCGGGCGGTTGAATCGGAAAAGCCCGGGGTGGCTTTTGAGGGGATTTGCCGGAAAGGGGCCTGTGGAGAAATCCACAGGTCAGGGGGCACGTCCGGGAAGTTATCCACAGGCCGGCGGGGGGCTGTGGATGACGCGGTGGACGAATCCGGGGCGCCGGGCGGTGCGGCGGATAATTCCCCGTTCAAACCCGCCTCACACGCACTTCCGGAGGAAATTCCGTCACGCGCACGGGGTACGCCGTGCGCGTGGGGTGACGAATCCGGATCACTCCCCCTGTGGACGTCTTCCTGGCCATAGAGGGCATATGTCGATGATGTCCGAATCGGGATGTCGACTTATGCACAGGCACGCAGCGTGCCCTGTGGATAACTTTCCGGACATCGCACGGCCCGTCAGATGCCACCCCCGGGCCCCCGCCCGTTCAGCTCCCGAGACCGCCCGGCCTGCCGTCCAGGCAGCGCGTCAGCCAGTCCGCCGCGCGCAGGAAATCGGCGTCCGCCGTGCCCGTGCGCACCGTCGGCTCCACGTGGTCGTGGCGCGGATACGACCCCAGATACCGCACGTCCGCGCACAGCCGCTTGAGCCCCATCAGCGCCTCACCGACCCGCCGCTCCGAGATGTGCCCCTCGCAGTCCACCGAGAAGCTGTACTGCCCGATGCCCTTGCCCGTGGGCCGCGACTCGATCCGGACCAGGTTCACGCCGCACGTCGCGTACTCCTGGAGCACCTCCAGCAGCGCGCCCGGGTGGTCGGCGCGCAGCCACAGCACCACCGACGTCTTGTCCGCGCCCGTCGGTGCCGCCGGCCGGGCCGGGCGGCCCACCAGCACGAACCGCGTGGTCGCGTTGTGCGCGTCGTGGATGTCGGTCACCAGCGGTTCGAGACCGTACGTCGCGGCGGCGAACTCCCCCGCGAAGGCCGCGTCGTACCGCCCCTCCCGCACCAGCCGCGCGCCGTCCGCGTTGGACAGCGCCGACTCCCACTGCGCCTCCGGCAGGAAACGCTCCAGCCAGCCCCGCACCTGCGGCTGCGCGATCGGGTGACCCGTCACCGTCTTGATGTTCTCGATCGTCGTGCCCGGCCGGACCAGCAGCGCGAACGCGATCGGCAGCAGCACCTCGCGGTAGATCATCAGCGGCTCGCCCGAGGCCAGCTCGTCCACGGTGGCGGAGACGCCGCCCTCCACCGAGTTCTCGATGGGGACCAGGGCGCCGGCCGCCTCGCCGGAGCGCACGGCGTCGAGCGCGACGGGCACGGAGATCATGGGCACCAGCTCGCGCGTCGCCGCCTCGGGGAGCGTGCGGAGCGCGGCTTCGGTGAAGGTCCCCTCGGGGCCGAGATACGTATAACGGCTTGCGGCTGTCATGGCGCAACGGTAGCCCCGCCGGTCGCGTACCGTGCCCGCCGTCTCAGGTTCTGAACCGTTCGCTTCTCCGCTCACGCGGCGAGCGCGCGGCTCGTGCGACCACCCGCGGCCCGGCTGCCGCGCGCACGCCGCTCACCGGCCTTCGAGCAGGGCCTGACCGACGTACTCCCCTTCCGCCGCGCCGCCCGGGACGGCGAACAGGCCGGTGGCCTCGTGACGGATGAACGGCGAGAGCGCGTCGCCCCGGTCCAGCTTCCGCTGCACGGGGACGAAGCCGCGCAGCGGATCGGCCTGCCAGGCGAGGAACAGCAGTCCGGCGTCCGGGCTGCCGTCGTCCAGGAAGCCGTCGTGGAACGAGAACGGGCGGCGCAGCATCGCGGCCCCGCCGTTCGACTCGGGGGCGGTGACGCGGACGTGGGCGTTGGCGGCGATGACCGGTGTGCCGTCGGGGCCGGTGGCGGCCAGGTCGACGGGGGTCGTCTCGTCGTCGCCGGTCAGCGGCGCGCCGTCGGCCTTGCGGCGGCCTATGACGCGCTCCTGCTCCTCGGTCGGCAGCGCCTCCCAGTCGTCCAGCAGCATGCGGATGCGGCGGAAGACGACGTAGGAACCGCCCGCCATCCAGGCGGGGTCGCCGCCGGCCGGGACGAAGATCCGTTCCTCGAAGTCGTCGTCGCCGGGCTGGGGGTTGTTGGTGCCGTCGAGCTGCCCCATGAGGTTGCGGGTGGTCATGGGGTGGGCGGTGGCGCCCGGGCTGCGGTTGAAGCCGGTCATCTGCCAGCGCAGGGCGGCGGTCTCGTCGGCGGCGCGGTGCAGCGCGCGCAGGGCGTGGAACGCGACGAGGGCGTCGTCGGCGCCGATCTGGACCCACAGGTCGCCGTGCGAGCGGCGCTCGTCGATCGCGTCGCCCGAGAAGCGCGGCAGCGGGTCGAGCGCGGCGGGACGGTGGTCGGTGAGGCCGGTGGCGTCGAAGAAGCTGTTGCCGAAGCCGAACGTGACGGTGAGGGAGGACGGCCCGGCGTCGCGGGCGACGGCGGTGTCGGTGGCGTTGCCGGGCGGGCGGCCGGCCATGAGGTCGGCGGCGAGGGCGGACCAGCGGCGCATCAGCGCGGCGGTCTCGCGGCGGCCGGAGGCCGGGGCGAGGTCGAACGCGGCGAGATGGCCGTGGGCCTGCATGGGGGTGGTGATGCCGGGCTGGTGCGTGCCGTGGAAGGGCACGGCGGTGCTGCCGAGGGTGCTCAGGGGCGGTCCCTGGTCCTTGGCGGTGGCGGCGGAGTGGGCCAGGGCGCCGGTGGTGGTGCCGACGGCGAGCCCGGCGGCGCCGGCCGTTCCGGCGGAGGTGAGGAGGCGGCGGCGGGAGAGGGACGGGCGGTCGGGGGGTTCAGTCTGTCCGGTCATCTTCGTTCACTTGACGGTGAGGGTGGCGGTCTCGGTCACCTGGTCGATGTCCGAGGTGCGGAGGGTGAGGGCGAGTTCCCACTCGCCGGGGCGGGGGAGGGCGAGGCCGGTGACGGTCCACTGGCCGGTGTCGGTCTGGACCGGGTCGTGGCGCAGCGGGCCGAGGTCCTCGGCGGGGAGGGTGAACGCGACACCGACCTCGGCGGCCCGGGCGGGGCGGCCCTCGGGGTCGGTGAGGTGGATCTGGAGGGTGTTGTCGCCGGTGCTGAGGGCCGGGGAGAGCTCGACCCGGGCGGTGCCCCGGCCGGCCTCGCCGCCGGTGTCGTAGGGGATCTCGACGGAGACCGGCTCGTTCGTCGCCGGTGCCGTGGGCGCCGGCTGGGCCTCGGCCTCCAGCGCGGTGTGGGCCGGGGTGGTGCCGCTGAGCCAGGTGGCGACGGCGAGGAGGACGGCGGCGATGGCGGCCTCGGCGAGAACGGAGCGGCGCAGGGCGGCGCGCCGCGGGTCGGCGTCGCGGGCCTTGCGGCGGCGCGCCCGGTCGACGGCGGCGCGCTGGCGGGCGAGCTGCCGGGCCCGGCCGGGATCGGTTTCCGGCCCGGGGCCCGGCGCCGTTTCCGCCTCCGGCTCGGCTGCGACGGCTGCCACGGCTGCGACCGGTGCGACCGGTGCGACCGGTGCGACCGGTGCGACGGCTGCGACGGGTGCCGTCTCGGCGTCCGTGTCCGCGAGGCGGGCCGTCCAGCGGCGTGAGGTCCAGGCCACGCCCAGCAGCACGCCGACCAGCCCGACCTTGAGCAGCAGCAGCTTCCCGTACTGGGTGTCGGTGAGCGCCGTCCAGGACCAGCCGACCTGCCGCCACGCCTGGTAGAGGCCGGTGACGGTCAGGACGGTCACGCTGATCAGGGCCAGCCGCGAGAAGCGGCGGACGGCGGCGCGCGGCAGGGCGGGCCCGGTGTGGAGGAGGGTGAGCAGGGTGGCGAGCCCGCCGAGCCAGGCGGCGACGGCCAGGAGGTGGAGGACGTCGGCGGGGATGGCGACGACGGTCTGGCGGCCGGTGGAGGCGTGTTCGGACATCGCCCAGGTGGCGGCCACGCCGATGGCCAGGATGACGCCGCCGAGCGAGAGACCGAAGGTGAGGTCGCGGACGTCGGCGTCGTGCTCCTCGTCCCGCTGGTCGCGAGGCGTGGTGACGAGCCGCGCGTAGCCGCCGTGCAGCAGCGCGATGAGCAGCCCGGCGGAGGCGAGCATCAGCAGCCGGGTGACCAGGGCCGTTCCGGTCTTGGTGTCGATGACGTCGCGCAGGCCCCCGAGGTCGAAGGCGTCGGCCAGGCGGCCGGTGGTGGTGTAGGGCGTGCGCAGCAGGAGCAGCGCGAGGGTGGCGGCGGTGACGGTGGTCCAGCCGGTGAGGGTGACGCGCTGGACGGCGGGCGCGGCGGCGGCCTCCCGGTGGCAGAGCAGGACGAACGCGCAGGCCCCGGCCAGCAGCAGGAAACCGGCGTAGGCGGCGTACCGGCCCGCGTCGTAGAGGAGCCCGACCGCGCCCTCGCCCACGGCCTGGTCGGGGAGCTGGACGGTGGTGGCGGAGGGCGCGCCGATGGAGAACGTGAACGCGCCGGAGATCGGGTGGCTGTCGGCGGACACGGCCTGCCAGGCCACGGTGTAGGTGCCGTCGCCGAGGTCCCGGCGGAGGGCGACGGCGTGGCTGGTGCCGCCCTCGTCGGTCACGTCGCCGGTGTCGACACGTTCGCCGGTGGGGTCGAGGACGCGGATGGCGTCGCGGGGCAGGGCCACCTCCTCGGAGAAGGTGAGGGTGACCCGCTGCGGTGCCGTGGCCACCACCTCCCCGTCCGCCGGGGTGCTGCCGGAGAGCGAGGCGTGCGCGGCGGCGGGCGTGGCGCCGAGCAGCAGCGTGGCGAGCGCCGCGACGGCGATCACCAGCAGCGCCACGGCCGGTGAGCGGCGGCGGAGGGCGGGGGCGGCGGTCGTGGTCATGGCTGGGGGTCACTCCCCGGTGTGGGTGGCGGCTTCGACCGGCACGTCGAGGGTGATCGGATCCGAGGTCTCGAAGCGGAGTTCGACGGCCACGGTGTCGCCTTCGACCGGCTTGTGGGTCAGGTCGAGGAACATCAGATGGTTGCCGCCGCGGGACAGGTCGAGGCGTCCGTGGGCGGGGATGGGGAGGGATTCCACCGGGCGCATGGCGTTGTCGACGGTCTCGTGGATCTCGACCGTGCCGGCGATGTCGCTGCTGGCGGAGACGAGGGCGTCGGCGGTGCCGCCGGTGTTCTCGACGGTGAGGAACCCGCCGGCCATGGCGTCGGTGGGGGGCTCGGGGATGTAGGCGCCGGTCGCGGCCAGTTCGGGACCGCCACCGGCGTTTCCGGTGTCCTCGGTGCCGTCTCCGCAGGCACCGAGGATCAGGGTGAACGCGAGGGCGGCGGTGGCCGCCGCCGCGCGGACCCGGGTCCCGGCCGCCGTCACGGCAGCTCCCCGGCCAGGAGCTTCGGCAGGTCCCGCTCGAAGGTCTCGGCGGTGACTCCCTCGGTGTAGACGACGTGGGCCCTGTCGTCGGTGGGGAGGAAGGCGATGACCTGGGTGCCGTGGGTCGAGACGATGTCGCCGTTCTCGTCCTCGTACGACGGCTCGATGTGCACGCCGAGGGAGCGCGCGGCCTCCTGGACGGTCGCGAAGTCGCCGGTGAGACCGGTGAATCCGGGGTCCTGGGCCTGGAGCCACGCGCCGAGCGACTCGGGGGTGTCGCGCTCGGGGTCGGTGGTGACGAAGACGACGCGCAGGTCGGCGCGCTGCTCCTCGGTGAGGGAGGCGGCGGCGACGGCGATGTTGCTCATGGTGAGCGGGCAGATGTCGGGGCAGTGGGTGTAGCCGAAGTACAGCAGGGTGGCGTGCCCGGCGGTCTCGGCGGCGAAGTCGTAGGGCTCGCCGTGGGTGTCGGTGAGGACGAGTTCCGGCTTGTCGAAGGGCTGGTCGAGGACGGTGCCCTCGTCCTCGGTGCCGCCGCCGGAGACCTCGGCGGCCGGGCTGTCGTGTTCGTGGTCGGCGCCGTCGTCCCCGCTGTCGCTGCCGCAGGCCGCCAGGGCGAGGGCGGTGGCGGCGGCGACGAGGGCGGTGCTGATGCTGCGCAGGTGCATGGTGAGGTTCGGTTTCCGGGGTTGGGGGGTGAGGTGGGGCCGGTGCGGGGCGGACCGGTGACGGTCGGTCCGCCCCGCGACCGGGTTACGGCTCGGTGGAACGGCGGCGGCCGGCGAGGACGCCGAACGCGACACCGGCCACGCCGACGGCGATGCCGACGCCCGCCAGGACGCGGGCGGTGGTGTCGGTCGCGGCGTCGGAGTCGTCGTCCGCGGCGGCGGCCGTTCCGTCGTCGTCGCCGTCCTCCGCCGCGTGCCCGTCGTCCTCGGTGTCGCCGCCGTGGCCGTCGTCGCCGCCGGGGGTGAGGGCGAGCACGGCCGCCGGGTGCTCGGGCTCGGGCTCGCCCTCGACGGGCTCCTCGATCCAGCGCACGACCTCGTCGTTGTCGTAGGTCTGGATCGCCTTGAACAGGAGCTGCTCGGTGTCCTCCGGCAGCGGTCCCACCGAGAGCGGGAACTGCTGGAACTGGCCCGGCGCGATCTCGCCGCCCGTCCACGTGATGACGCTGGGCGCCTCGGTGATCTCGGTGCCGTGGACCTCCACCGGCTCCGCCAGCTCCGCCGTCTCGACCTCGACCTCCCAGCCGGGCACGGGCTGCGGCTGCACGGAGGCCAGCGGGTGCTCGGGGTCGAGGTGGACTTCCAGGCGGACGGTGGAGGCGTTGTCCCGCTCGTTGGGGACCTTCATGTAGATCGTGCTGTAGCTGCCCTGCTCGACCTCGTCGGGGTCGATGCCGACGTGGGCCGAGGCGCCGGGCGCGGTGAACGCGAGGAAGGCCCCGGCGGTCAGGGCGGTGACGGCGGAGCAGGCGGCGACGCGCGTGCGGGTCATGAAAGCACTCCCCAGTGAGTGTGGTGGATGAAAGGGAAGTCGAGCGCGCGGCGACAGGCGCACTCGTCCCCTTCGTTCCGGTCCGTGCCGGGCGGGGGAGTGCGCTCAGGCCGCGAGAGCCAGGCGGTGTGCCGCGGACGCGGACGGCGGGCCGCGCCGGGCGACGGCGCGCGCGAGCACGGTGCCGCGCGGCGGGGGCAGCAGCGCGCGGTCGGCGCGCGGCGGTAGGGGCTGCTCGGGAACGTGCGCCCGCGGGCCGCCGCCGTACAGGACGCGGGTCAGGCCGAGGGCGCGCCGCAGCGGCGGCAGGTGGGTGGTGGAGAGCCGGACGAGCTGCCACAGGGCGGCCTCGCCGCGCCGCAGCAGCCAGCCGGCGGCGAGGGCGGCGAGCAGGTGGCCCAGCAGCATCGGCCAGGAGGCCAGGGAGGCGATGGCGTCGGTGAGGCAGGCCCGGCCGCCGACGGGCGGCGGGGAGGCGGCGTGGGCCGTGTGGCCGCCGTGCGGGTCCAGGCCGGCGGCCCGGAGGATGCCGACGGCCTCGGCCTCGGTCAGCGTCGCGGCGTGGTCGTCGCAGACCAGCCGGGTGGCCAGGTCGATCGGTCCGCCGCCGTGGCCGTTCCCGCTGCCGCCGGTGACCAGCGTGCCGTGCTGGCCGAGGTGGTACAGGACGTGGAGGGCGAGCTGCGCGGCGGCGAGGGTGGCGGCGAGCGCGGGGGCCGACCGGCGCTCGCGCCCGGCGAGCGGCAGGGCGACGGCGAAGGCGGCGGTCCAGCCGGCGCACAGGATCCACGGCGGGACGCCGGAGCCGGTGGCGGTCAGGTGCCCGGCGGCGGCCAGCGTGGCGCAGGCCGCGGCGAAGACCGCGGCTCGCAGCAGTCGCATATCGGCTCCGGCACGCATGGCGGCGTCATCATCTCACCGCCCGTCGGCTTGGCAAGGCACCGGGGGCCCGGCCTCGTACGGAAGTGCGGACAATCACCCTCACCGGAGAATGGCTATATCGACTCAAACCCACTGATGCATCCGCCGAACGGGGGGTGTTGGGTCAACCCGACGCTTACGGTCCGCAGTGGAAGGCAATACCTAGAGATATGTCAAGCCGCGGCCAGGAGGCTGGAGCATGAGCATCTGGTGGTCTCTCCAACTGCGGCGGGAAGCGGCCAGCGTCCCGCTCGCCCGCCGGCTTCTGCTCGGCGCGATGGAGACCGCCGGGGTGGACGCGGACATCTCCCACGAGCTGAGCGTCGCGCTGTCGGAGGCGTGTTCCAACGCGGTGCAGCACGGCGGGGACCGCTCCGAGGTGTACCGGGTGACGGCGTCGATCCACGGGGACGTGTGCCGGATCGAGGTGACGGACACCGGGCCGGGTTTCCCGGCGGGGGCGACCATTCCGCTGGTCGGGCGGCGCGAGCCGAGCCAGCCGCGCGAGCTGTCGGTGGGCGGGCGCGGGCTGCGGCTGATCGAGGCGCTGTCGGACCGGGTCCGCTTCGACAACCAGCCGGGGGCGGGCGGGGCGATCGTGACGTTCGACAAAGTGCTCAAATGGCGCGAGGGCGCGCTGCTCAAGGCATCCTGAGGTCCGGTGCCCGCGCCCGCGCGGCGCGCGGGGTGAGCCGGATCACTGTCCGGGGCGCTTGTCCCCATGACGGCATCCGCATTTAACTAGCGTTGCTAATTTGTGGCGCGGACGCCGGAACGATGGCGACGACGACCGGACGACCGGGACAGAGCGGAGCGACACGCATGCAGGCTCACCAAGGGCACTACATCGACGGCGCCTGGCGCCCGGCCGCCTCAGCCTCCGCCTCCGCCTCCGGCCCCGGCCCCGGCTCCGGGGACGTCATCGAGGTGGTCAACCCGGCCACCGAAGAGGTCATCGCCACCGTCCCGGCCGGGACCGCCGAGGACGTCGACGCGGCCGTCGCCGCCGCCCGTTCCGCCGCCGGGGCCTGGCGCGCGACCTCGCGCGACGAGCGGCTCGCCGCCCTGACCCGCCTGCGCGACGGGCTCGCCGCGCAGCAGGACGAGATCAGCGCGACCGTGCTGGCCGAGCTGGGCTCGCCCCTCCGGCTCGCGCGGGCGCTGCACAGCACAGTGCCGGTCGCGGTCACCACGTCCGTGCTGGAGGTGCTGGCCGAGTTCCCCTTCCAGGAGAAGGTGGGGAACTCGACGGTGTACCTGGAGCCCGCCGGCGTCGTCGGCGCGATCACCCCGTGGAACTACCCGCTGCACCAGATCGTCGCCAAGGTCGTGCCCGCGCTCGCCGCGGGCTGCCCGGTGGTCCTCAAGCCCGCCGAGAACACGCCGCTGACCGCCCAGCTCTTCGCCGAGATCGTGCACCACGCGGGCCTGCCGGCCGGCACGTTCAACCTGGTGACCGGCCACGGCACGGTGGTCGGCGCCGCGCTGGCCGAGCACGAGGGCGTGGACGTCGTCTCGTTCACCGGCTCCACCGCCGTCGGCCGCCGCATCGGCGCCGCCGCGGGCCGGGGCGTCAAGCGTGTCTCCCTGGAGCTGGGCGGCAAGTCGGCCAACGTCATCCTGCCCGGCGCCGACCTGGCCACGGCGGTGAAGGTCGGCGTCGGCAACGCCTTCCTCAACGCCGGGCAGACGTGCAGCGCCTGGACCCGGATGCTGGTCAGCGAGGCGGACTACGACGAGGCCGTCGCGCTCGCCGCCAAGACCGCCGAGCGGTACGCGCCGGGCGACCCCGCCAACCCCTCGACCCGCCTCGGCCCGCTGGTCAGCGCCGTGCAGCGGGAGCGGGTGCGGGACTACATCGGGACCGGCATCGCGGAGGGCGCGCGGCTGGTGACGGGCGGCGCCGACGCGCCCGAGGGCCTGGACGTGGGCTTCTACGTGCGGCCGACGGTCTTCGCGGACGTCGAGCCCGGCATGACCATCGCCCAGGAGGAGATTTTCGGCCCGGTGCTGTCGATCATGCGGTACCGGGACAAGGAGCACGCCCTGGAGATCGCCAACGGCACCGCCTACGGCCTGTCCGGCGGCGTCTGGGCGGCGGACCCGGCCGAGGCCGCCGCGTTCGCCCGGCAGATGGAGGCCGGGCAGGTCGACATCAACGGCGGCGCGTTCAACCCGGCCGCCCCGTTCGGCGGGTACAAGGACTCGGGCGTGGGTCGCGAGCTGGGCCGGTTCGGTCTGGAGGAGTTCCTCCAGACGCAGTCCCTGCAATTCTGAGCATTCCGCTTCCCGCCGCCCCGCTTCCGACGAATCGAGGAACACCCGATGGTCCAGGCCGTCCTGCTGCCCGCCGTGGGCGCCCCGCTGGAGCTCGTCGACATCGCGCTGCCCGAGCCGGGGCCCGGCCAGGTGCGGGTGAAGCTCGCCGCCGCCGGGGTGTGCCACTCCGACCTGTCCCTGGCCAGGGGTGTGCTGCGGGCCGTCGCCCCGGTGGTGCTCGGGCACGAGGGCGCGGGCACCGTGGTCGCGGTCGGGGAGGGCGTCGAGGCGGTCCGGCCGGGCGACGCCGTTCTGCTCAACTGGGCGCCCGCGTGCGGGAGTTGTCACCTGTGCGGGCTGGGCGAGCCGTGGCTGTGCGAGCACGCCCTGGACAGCGCGGCGACCCCGTACGCCACGCTGGCCGACGGCACGGCGGTCTACCCCGGCCTGGGCACCGGCGCGTTCGCGGAGGAGACGGTCGTCGCGGAGCGCGCGGTGCTGCCGCTGCCGCCCGGCGTGCCGCTGACGACCGCCGCCCTGCTGGGCTGCGCGGTGCTCACCGGCTACGGCGCCGTCCACAACGCGGCCCGAGTGCGCGCCGGCGAGTCGGTCGTGGTCTACGGCCTCGGCGGCGTCGGCCTGTCGGTGCTCCAGTCCGCGCGGATCGCCGGGGCCGACCCGATCATCGCGGTCGACGTCTCGGCGGAGAAGGAGGAGCTGGCGCTGCGCCACGGCGCGACCGCGTTCGTGCGCGCCGACGACCAGACGGCGAGGGCGGTGCGCAAGCTGACGGGCGGCTACGGCGCCGACCACGCCATCGAGTGCGTCGGCCGCGCCGACGTGATCCGCACCGCCTGGTCCTCGACCCGCAGGGGCGGCCACACCACGGTCGTCGGGGTGGGCGGCAAGGACGACAAGCTGTCGCTCTCCGCGATGGAGATCTTCCACTTCGCCCGCACCCTGTCCGGCTGCGTCTTCGGCAACGGCGACCCGGCCCACGACGTCCCGATCCTGGCCGACCTGGTCCGCGCCGAACGCCTCGACCTCGACGCCCTGGTCACCGACCGGATCGGCCTGGACGGCGTGGAGGAGGCGTTCACCCGCATGTCGGCCGGCCAGGGCGGTCGCTCGCTGGTCGTCTTCTGAGCCACCGCGGGAGGTGCCCCGGGTCCCCCCTTCGCCGGATCTTCGCGGGGCCATGACGCTCCCCCGGCCACGGCCGTCCCTTCCCGGACGCGGGCCGGGGAGGCCGGGAGGTGCCCGCACCGTACGGGCCGCGTCCCGGCGCCGTGCCGACCGGGCGCCCGGGGGCGCCTCCCGGGCTCCCGAAGCGCCCGGGGGAGACGCGGACCGATCCATCCCCCGACGGACGCCGGGAGAGGCACCCCTCCGGCCGTGACCGAAGGCGATGCCCAGCCCCCTTGTGTGCCGGTGCGGCATGGCCGCCGCCCCGCTCCCGTAGGCGTCCGGGAAAGCGGGGATCGACGGCCGTCCGGACGCTCCGCGACGCGCGTCGGGGCCCCGCGCGCCCGCCGGGGTGCCTCCCGGGTCGCGGTGGGCGGACCCCCGGGAACGACGCGGTTCCCGGCCCGGCGACGCGATTTCCGTGTGCTCGCCGCGTGGACGCGCGCGGCCCCGCGTGCCCCGGCGGCGGGCCTCACCGAAGCCCCGGCCCGGGAAACCGCACACGCGATTCGTATCGTTTTATCCGACTTTGCCCCGGCCGGGCCCCGGTGTATTGGCCGTGGATTTGTGTCATCTTTACCTGAGGCGCGTTACCGTGGCGCCTGATATGGGACGTTCGGAAGCGTTCCCCTGGAGGTGGAAGTCATGGGTCAGATCGGTGCGAGGGAGCTCATCCTCCTTGCCATCGTCGTGCTGCTCGTCTTCGGGGCGAAGCGGCTGCCCGACATCGCCCGCTCGCTGGGCAAGTCCGCGCGCATCCTCAAGAGCGAGACGGCGGCCATGAAGGCCGAGAGCGCGACCGCGGCTCCGCCGAAGGGCGACGAGCCGCAGGCGCCGCAGGCCGCCAAGACCATCCAGGCCGCCCCGGGCGACGTGACCAGCGCCCGGCCGGTCGAGGAGCCGCGGCCAGCTCAGCAGCAGAGCTGAGGTCCGGAGACCTCAGCGGTTGGCGTCCCGCCCCTGGCCCGTGGTGGCCTGGGGCGGTTCGGCGTTCCCCGGACCGGCCGGGTCGGCCGCGCCGGCCGCGGCGGCCTTCCGCTGCCCCGCGCGCCGGGCCCGCAGGTACTCGACCACGAGCGGCACCACCGACAGCAGCACGATCAGGATCAGGATCAGCTCGATGTGCTCGCGCACGAAGTCGATCTGGCCGAGCGCCGCACCGAGCAGGGGCAGCCCCGCGCCCCAGAGCACGCCGCCGAGGACGTTGAAGATGACGAACGTGCGGTAGTTCATCCGGCAGACGCCCGCGATGATCGGCGTGAACGTCCGCACGATCGGCACGAAGCGGGCCAGCACCAGCGACTTCGCGCCGTGCTTCTCGAAGAACTCGTGGGCCTTCTCCACGTTCTCCTGCTTGAACAGCCGCGAGTCCGGCCGGGTGAACAGCGCGGGGCCCACCTTGCGGCCGAAGAGATAGCCCACCTGGTCCCCGAGGATGGCGGCCACCGCGATCAGCACGCACACCAGCCACAGCGGATAGTGCAGGTACTCGTCGGCGGAGACCAGCAGCCCGGTCGTGAACAGCAGCGAGTCGCCCGGCAGGAAGAAGCCGATCAGCAGGCCCGACTCGGCGAAGACGACGGCGAGGATGCCGACCAGACCGAAGGCCTCGATGAGCTGCTCGGGGTCCAGCCAACTGGGACCGAGGGCGAGAGAATCCGTCAAGAGAACCCCAAGGGCGCGGGCGGAGGTGTCCGGTCAGGCTATCAACCCCCATGGTGCCGCCTCTTCTTCGCCGGATCCGGCGCGATCGGGGAAAGCCCGGAAAGGTCTGCAACATCTTCCCGGTCCCACCGCATCGATAGGAGTGACGGGGGACACCGCGGAACCGACGGCGGTGGGCCCGAGACCGATGGAGGGGAACGGGAATGACACACGGGGCAACGGCACGCAAGCCGCGCTGGAGCAGGCGCCTGGGGCTGTCCGCCGCGATCGCGACGATCGCCGCGGTGACCACGGCCGCAGCCGTCCAGCCGAGCTACGGGGCCGAGGCGGGGGAGGACGTTCCGCGGACCGGCGACGAGCTGATCGAGGCGCTGACCGCGCTGTTGCCGGAGGACGTGGAGATCACGGGATCGGAGGGCGAGGGGCTGGACGTCACCGCCGACCCGTACGCGTCGCTGCGGGTCGGGGACGGCTCGGGCGGGGCGTGGCTCGACCTGGGGATGTACCGGTGGGCCACGGACGACTGGCGGGCCGACTCGGGCTGCGCGGTGTGGGAGTCCCCGGAGGAGGACGGCGGCACCTGCGAGGAGACCGTGCTGCCCGACGGCTCCGTGCTGTCGCTCGTCACCTGGGAGTGGGACGAGGAGGGCATCCCCGAGGAGGGCGTCGAGCCCTGGTCGGGCCGGAGCTGGGACGTCTATCTGGAGGGTCCGGGCGGCTCCGGGCTGGAGGAGCCGGGTGGCCGTGCGGTCTCCCTGTCTCTCTCCAAGGACTTCACGGAGTCCGGTGACGCCGACGCCTACGTCCCGCCGGTCGACATCGACGAGCTGGCGGAGATAGTCCAGGAGCCGGTGTGGCAGGAGGTGCTGGACGCGGCCGACGAGCAGTACGGCCCGCCGGAGGACTGGTCGGAGGTGCCGAGCAGCGACATTCCGGCCGCCGAGCTGCGGGCGACCTTCCGCGACCTGGCGCCGGAGGGGCTGGACATCACCGACGGCGAGGACGACGAGCCGGGCTGGGCGTCGCTGACGATCGACGACGGGACCGGGCCGGCGCACATCGACATCACCGCCTGGGACGCCGGGTGGGGCACGGACGGCGCCGCCGCCGCGGCCGAGGAGGGCGACGGGAGCGCGCTCGTGGGCGAGGTGATCGTGGACGACGCGGCCATCGAGCTGGAGGCCGGGCTGTCGGGCGACCTCGCCGTGGAGGACTGGGCCCAGCCCCTGCCCACGGGCGAGGGTCCCGACTGCGACACCGAGGTGCTGGACGACGGCACCGAGGTCACCTCCTGCACCTGGCCGTCGACCGGCGAGGAGGACCCGGTGGCCCTGTGGTGGGCCGCGGTCTCCTACCCGGACGGCTCGTCGCTGGACATCACCCAGTCCGACGACACCGGTGACAACACGGCCCCGCTGAGCCTTGAGGAGCTGACCGAGATCGCCACCGCCGACGAGTGGCGGGCGCTCTTCGGCTGACGCCGGGGAAGGGGGGCCACCGGCCCGAGGGGGGAACGGGTGACCCGCTGGTGCAACATAAGTGCCCGGCTCGCGCATCAGTAGGAGTGCAGGGGCACGACAGGGCAGGCCGATCGCAAGGGGGAGCGGATGAGGAAGCGCGATCTGGAGGCGTTCCACGAGTTCGCCACGCGCCGAGGCTCCGCGCTGTACCGGTCGGCCTGCCTGCTCACCAGCGGGGACACCCACCTCGCCGAGGATCTCGTGCAGGAGACCCTCGGCCGCATGTACACCGTGTGGGGCAAGAAGCGGTGTATCGACAATCCGGCCGCCTATGCCCAGACCGTCCTGGTCCGGGTCTATCTGGCGCACCGCAGGCGCCGCAGCAGCGGCGAGTGCCCCGCGGTGCGCCTCCCCGAGCAGTTGGTCGAGCCCGGCGACTCGCCGCTGCGGATCACGCTGCTCCAGGCGCTGGCGGAGCTGCCGCGGCTGGACCGCGCCGTCCTGGTGCTCCGGTTCTGGGAGGACCTGAGCATCGAGCAGACCGCCGAGATCCTGCGCACCAGTTCCAGCGCGGTCCGCACCCGCAGCAGCAGGGCCCTGGGGAAGCTCCGCGCGCAGCTCGGTGACACGGGCTTCGCGGAGCTGACCGCGTGAGCCGCGGACCGGGACAGAGCCGAGGAGGGAGGACCCAGCCATGACGAACGACGACCTGACGGATCTTGAGCGGGAGTTCGGCGCGATGCTGCGCCGGACCGGGAATGGCTTCCAGCACGACGCCCAGCACCTGGTGGAGGGCGGCATGCGGCGGGGCCGGGCGCGTCTGTGGCGGCGCCGGGCCGGGGTCCTCGGCGGCGCCGTCTCGGCGGCGGCCGTCGCCGTGGCCGCCGTCTGTCTCCCCGGCCTGGGCGGGGACTCGCAGGTGACCGCGGCGCCGCCGGAGACCGGGCAGGACATGATCGAGACCCTGACGGCCATGCTGCCGGACTCGTTCAGCGTCAGCGAGGTGCAGGGCGCCGCCGGTCCCGCGACCACCCCCGACCCGCATGTGGCGCTCGTCGTCGACAGCCAGTCGAGCGGCAGCTTCACGATCGAGCTGGAGCTGACGCGCTGGCAGACGGGCGACTGGCGCGCCGACGCGGGCTGCTCGACGTGGGACACCGAGGGGGGCATCGCCTGCGGCGAGACCGAGCTGGCCGACGGCTCCCTGCTCGTGTCGCGCTCCATGGAATTCACCGAGGACGGCATGCCGGTGGAGGACTCCGCCGCCGGGGGGCCCGTGGCCGACCGGTCCTGGGGGGTCGGGCTGGCGGCGCCGAGCGGCCCGGAGGCGGCGGCCGAGGGCTTCCGGTCGGTGAGCGTGACGGTCTCCCGAAGCGCCACCGAGGACTCCTCGGACGTCCCGGACGAGCCGCCGGTCGATCTCTCCCTGCTGGAGGAGATCATCCAGGACCCGGTGTGGCAGCGGGTGCTCGACCAGGTCGACACGGAGTACGAGGCGCCGGAGGCGTTCGCCGGGTGGACCAGCTCCGTGGAGTCGGCCGAGCTGGTGGCGATGTTCCGGGACCTGGCGCCGTCCGGGCTGGAGATCAGGGAGACCGGCGACTCCTACCCCGGCTCCGCCGGGATCGAGGTCAGCGACGGGCGGAGCACGGCCGGGATCAGCATCAATGTGTACGAGCCGGGCTCGTTCTCCGAGGCGGACGTCCCCGGAGCCGACGCGGTGGGCGGCTCCGGGGACGGTGCCGTCGACGACAGCGACTGCGAGACGGCCGCCACCCTGCCCGACGGGACCACGGTCCTCCAGTGCCCCCAGGACGCCGGATCGTGGATGATCGACGTCTATTACCCGGACGGCTCGTCGCTGGACATCACCCAGTCCGCGGAGCTTTCCGGGGAGGCCGAGGAGAACGACGCCCCGCTGAGCCTGGAGGAGCTGACGGAGATCGGCTCCGCCCCGGAGTGGCGCACGCTCTTCGGCTGATCCGCGCCCTTTCCACCGAATGTGTGAGCGGGCGGGGGAGGCGTCCGCGAGCTGCTGTGGTGCATGATGTGCCTGCGCTCGCTCTCCACGTACGCGTATTCGGAAGGCTTCGACATGATCCGCTCCTCTCGGCGTCTCGCGACGGCACTTCTGTGCGCCGGCCTGTTCACGCTGACCGCCTGCGGTTCGGACGACGGTGACGGCGCCGCCACCGACGACGCCGGCGCCTCCAAGACGACCCCGACTCCGGAGGGCCCCGCCGCCGAGCAGCCGGGCGGTTCGCAGGCCGAGCCGTCCGCCGTGGAGGTCCCGGACGTCACCAGCGCCACCCTCCACACCAGCGAGGGCGACATCGCGCTCACCCTCTTCCCCGAGCAGGCTCCGCTCACCGTGACGAACTTCGCGGGCCTCGCCGACGGGTCCATCCAGTGGTCCGGCCAGGAGGACGGCGAGCCGCTGTACGACGGCACGATCTTCCACCGGGTCATCGACGGCTTCATGATCCAGGGCGGCGACCCGGAGGGCACCGGCATGGGCGGCCCGGGGTACCAGTTCCAGGACGAGTTCGACCCGGAGCTGACGTTCGACGAGCCGTACCTGCTCGCCATGGCCAACTCCGGCCCGGACACGAACGGTTCGCAGTTCTTCATCACCGTCGCGCCCACCCCGCACCTCGACCAGATGCACACCATCTTCGGCGAGGTCGCCGACGAGGAGAGCCGGGCCGTCGTGGACGCCATCGCGGCCACCGAGACCGACGGGCAGGACCGCCCGGTCGAGGACGTCGTCATCGAGTCCATCACCGTCGAGTGACCACCGGTCTGCCCGGTCTGCCCGGCTGACCCGCGCGCGACGCCGGTCAGCCGGGCTGCCGTTCGCGCAGCGCCTCGATGCGCTCCATGTGCTGGTGCCCCCAGCTGCTCAGCGGCTTCAGCGCCTCGTTGAGCGAGACGCCGAACGTCGTCAGGGAGTACTCCACGCGCGGCGGCACCTCCCGGTACACCTCGCGGTGCACGATCTCGTCCGCCTCCAGCTCCCTCAGCTGCTGGATCAGCACCTTCTCGCTCACCCCGGGGACCATCCTCCGCAGCTCACCGAACCGCCGCGTCCCGTCGTGCAGCGCCCACAGGATCAGCGCCTTCCACTTCCCGCCGACCACGTCGATGGCCGCGTCGATGCCGCAGCTGTAGGAACGCTTCGTGTTCGTCATGCCGACCACCCGCCGCTCGTGCTCTCGTTACTGACCTCTAAGTAGGTACCTGACAAAATAGTGGGTACTTGCCGCCTGTCCAGCCGTGGACGAGCCTTGATCCCGTCAACGCGAGGACCTCGCACAGGACTTCGCGACACACGACTTCGGGACTCCGAGACTTCGGGACTTCGGGACTTGGGGACCCCTCCGGACAAGGACAGGGACGAACCATGACGGACAGCAGGACCCGGCAGGAGCGGGCAGCCGACCCGGTGACCGTGCTCGGCCTCGGCGCGATGGGCACCGCGCTGGCCGGCGCGCTCCTGGCCGGCGGCCACGACGTCACCGTGTGGAACCGCACCGCAGCCAGGGCCGAGCCGCTGGTGGCCCGCGGCGCCCGCGCCGCCGCCACCGTCGAGGAGGCCGTCACCGCCTCCCCGCTGGTCATCGTCTGCGTGCTCGACGACGACGCCGTGCACCAGACGCTCGGCCCGGTCACCCCCGCCCTCGCGGACCGCGCCCTGGTCAACCTCACCAACGGCACCCCCGCGCAGGCCCGCGCCACCTCCGCCTGGGCCACCGGCCACGGCGCCCACTACGTCGACGGCGGCATCATGGCCATCCCGCCCATGATCGGCCACCCCGGCGCGACCGTGCTCTACAGCGGCGACCAGGCCGCGTTCGCCACCCACCGCGAGACGCTGGAGCGCTTCGGCGCCGCCACCTTCCTCGGCACCGATCCCGGCGCGGCGGCGCTCCACGACCTGGCGCTCCTCAGCGGCATGTACGGCATGCTCGGCGGGTTCCTCCACGCCGTGGCGATGGTCGGCACCGAGGGCGGCAAGGCGGCGGAGTTCACCTCGGCCCTGCTCATCCCCTGGCTGAACACGATGATGACGGCCCTGCCCGAGTACGCCCGCCAGATCGACGCGGGCGAGACCGGCGGCCACGACTCCAACCTCGCCATGCAATCCGTCGGCTACGTCAACCTCATCGAGGGCAGCCGCGCCCAGGGCCTGCGCACCGATTTGATCGAGCCCATGCGGAACCTGATCGACCGCGCCGTCGCCGAGGGCAAGGGCGGCGAGGACCTCCAGGGCCTGGTCCCCCTGATCACCGCCGGTCCCCCCGCTGCCTGAGACCCGCCCGCCTGAGACCCGGCCGCCCCGGCCCCCTACCCCTGGGCCGCCGCGCCCCGGGCGGGCTGCGGGCCCATCAGCCGCACCAGCAGGTCGTCCAGGCTGATCAGCCCGGTCACCCGCCCGTCGGCGCCCCGCACCACCGCGAGCGACGCCCGCCGCTGCCGGAGCTGCTCCACCGCGAACGCCACCGTGTCGTCCGCCGTCAGCTCCGGCACCGGCCGGGCCAGCTCCCGCGCGGTCACCCGCCGCCCCGCCGTCCGCGCCACGACGGCGTCCCTGGCGTGGACCGAGCCCACCACCCGCGCGCCGTCCCGCACCAGCAGCCGCGTGTGGTCGCTGGCCGCCGCCGCGGCCAGGATCACGTCGGCGCCCGCGTCCGCCGGCACCGACACGATGCGGTCGGCGGGCACCTGAATGGCCCCCACCGGCGACTGCGGCTCGGTCAGCGAACGCGTGATCAGCCCCGAGTCCGCCTCGCTGATCAGCCCCAGCCGCTGCGACTCCGCGACCAGGTGCGTGAGCTGCTCCCGGTCGTGCACGGACGTCAGCTCCTCGCGCGGCGTGACCCGGCACAGCCGGACCAGCCCGTTGCTGATCTTGTTCAGCGCCCAGATCAGCGGCCTGACCGTCCGCACCAGCGCGCGGAACGGCGGCGCCAGCAGCATCGCCGACCGCTCGGGGTGCGAGATCGCCCACGACTTCGGCGCCATCTCCCCGACCACCATGTGCAGGAAGACCACCACGGTCATGGCGACGACGAACGCGATCCCGTACGACAGCCCGCCCGGCAGCCCCGCCGCGTGCAGCAGCGGATCCACCTGGTGCGCTATCGCCGGCTCGGAGATGCTGCCCAGGCCCAGGGTGCAGGCGGTGATGCCCAGTTGGGAACCGGCGAGCATCAGCGACAGCTCGCGCATCCCGGACAGCGCCGCCCGCGCCCCGCGCCGCCCCTCGGCCTGCGCCTGCTCCATCCGGTGGTGCTTGGCGGCGACCAGCGCGAACTCGGCCGCGACGAAGAAGCCGCTGCCGACCAGCAGCGCCGCCGTCACCAGGACGGCCGTCTGGGGGCTCACGAGGGCTGCCCCTCACGCTCGCGGACCCGCACCGGCTCGGTGACCACCACCGGCCGCCGCGCCGCACCCCCGGTCTCCGCGCGGGTCTCCGCCCGGGACTCCCGGCCGGCCCCTGCCCCGGCGCCGGTCTCCGGCCCGGCCTCCGTCACCCGCTCCAGCCGCACCCGCGCGGGCACCCGCCGGTCCAGCGCCAGCACCTCCACCCGGGCGAACGAGCCGTCCGCCAGCTCCACCACGATCCGGTCCCCGGCCGCCGGGAACCGCCCGCACTGGTCGATCACCAGACCGGCCACGGTCTCGAACGCGTCGCTCTCCGGCAGCGGAACGCCGGTGGCCTCCGCCACCTCGTCCACGCGGCGGCTGGCGTCCACCACCCAGCCCTCGCCGTCGCGCTCCGCCGTCGTCTCCACGAGGTCGCTCTCGTCGGCGATCTCCCCGACCAACTCCTCCGCGATGTCCTCCAGGGTGACGATCCCCGCCAGCCCGCCGTACTCGTCGAGCACCACGGCGAACTCCTCGGCCGCCGCCTGCATCTGCTCCACCGCGCCCGGCAGCGGCAGCGTGTCCGGCAGCAGCAGCGCCCGCCGGGCCAGCGCCCCCGCCGCGCGGCGGGCGATGCGCTCCGGGCTCATCCGCATCAGCTCGCGCACGCCGACGATGCCCACGATGTCGTCGATCCGGTCCCCGACCACCAGGTAGTGCGAATGCCCGTGCGCGCCGATCAGCGCCACGACCTCGGCCGCCGGCGCCGACGCCCGCACCGAGATCACGTCGACCCGGGGCACCATGACCTCGGCCAGCGTCCGTTCCGAGAAGCCGAGCGCGTGGTCCAGCAGCGTCGCCGTCGCGTGCGGCAGGCGGCCGTGCTCGTGCGACTCGTCGATGAGGTGGCCCAGCTCCTCCAGCGTCGCGCCGTGGTGCAACTCCTCGACGGGCTCGATGCCGACGCGGCGCAGCAGCCGGTTCGCCGAGGCGTCGAAGACCCGGACCAGCGGCCCGGCGACCTTCAGGTACAGCAGCGTGGAAGCGGCCAGCGACTTCGCCAGCCGCTCGGGCACGGCGAGCGCCAGGTTCTTGGGGCCCAGCTCGCCCAGCACCATCTGGATGCCGGTGGCCAGCGCGAACGCCAGGACCAGGGCCGCGCCGGGAACGGCGCCGTCCGGCACGCCCATCCCGCTCAGCGCCGGGTCTATCAGCGCGGCCAGCGCCGGCTCCGCCAGGAAACCGACGATCAGGCCCGTCAGGGTGATGCCCAGCTGCGCGCCCGACAGCATGAACGACAGCCGCTCCTGCACCTTCATGGCGCGGGCGGCCCGGCGGTCACCGGCCGCCGCGTCCCGTCCGAGGGCCAGCCGGTCGGCGGCGACGAACGCGAACTCCTGGGCGACGAAATAGCCCGTGCCCGCCGTGAGGATCAGGACGGCGAGCAGGCCGAGTGCGGCACTCAACTGACACCACCTCGCCGTGTGCCGCGGCACTCCGAGTGCTGGCGAGGTGGTCCGGGACTATGCCCGTCAGGGTCCGTCGACTGGGCGGACACGGGGTCTCCTTCCGAAAGAAGCTGAGACGGTCAACGTGTCTGATCTTGTCCGTGTTCCCAGGCTGTACCCGAAATCGTCCCCGCGACACCTGACCGTCAGCCGGGGCCGCCCCCCGCTCACCCGCCCGGGCAGGAAGGGCGGCCGGGCCCGCGGCGCACGGGGGCCCGCGGCACGTGGGGTCAGCCGCGCACGGGGGTCAGCCGCGCACGCCCAGCTCCGCCATCCACGCCTCCACGTCCTCGGACCGGCGCGGCAGCGCGGCCGACAGGTTCCGGTTGCCGTCCTCGGTCACCAGGATGTCGTCCTCGATCCTGACCCCGATCCCCCGGTACTCCTCCGGCACGGTCAGGTCGTCCGGCTGGAAGTACAGACCCGGCTCCACCGTCAGGCACATGCCGGGCTCCAGCGTTCCGTCCACGTACGTCTCGCGCCGCGCCGCCGCGCAGTCGTGGACGTCCATGCCGAGCATGTGGCCCGTGCCGTGCAGGGTCCAGCGCCGCTGGAGCCCCAGCTCCAGCACCCGCTCCACCGGCCCCTCCAGCAGGCCCCACTCGACCAGCCTCTCGGTGAGCACCCGCTGCGCCGCCTCGTGGAAGTCCCGGTACTTCGCGCCCGGCTTCACCGCCGCGATCCCGGCCTCCTGCGCGTCGTACACCGCGTCGTAGATCCGCCGCTGCAGCGCGCTGAACCGGCCGCTGATGGGGAGCGTGCGCGTGACGTCGGCGGTGTACAGCTCGGTGGTCTCCACACCCGCGTCCAGCAGCAGCAGGTCGCCGGGCCGCACCGGGCCGTCGTTGCGCACCCAGTGCAGGGTGGTGGCGTGCGGTCCGGCGGCGCAGATCGAGCCGTAGCCGACGTTGTTGCCCTCGACGCGGGCGCGCAGGAAGAACGTCCCCTCGATGTACCGCTCCGAGGTGGCCACCGCCTTGTCCAGCACGCGGACCACGTCCTCGAAGCCGCGCGCCGTCGACGCGCAGGCGCGGGTCAGCTCGGCGATCTCGAAGTCGTCCTTGATCAGCCGCATTTCGGAGAGGAAGACCCGCAGCTCCTCGTCGCGCTCGGCGGTGATCTTGTCGGTCAGCGCGGCCTCGACCGTCGCGTCGTGCGTGCGGACGACCCGGACCGGCCCGCGCGCCTCCTTCAGCAGGTCGGGAACGGTCCGCACGTCCTTGACGGGCAGGCCGTAGAGCCGCTCGGCCTCGGTCAGGCTGTTGCGCCGCCCGACCCACAGCTCGCCGTGGCCGCTCAGCCAGAACTCGCCGGACTCGCGGTCGGAGCGCGGCAGCAGGTACAGCGTGGCCTCGTGGCCGCTCTCGCCGGTGGGCTCCAGGATCAGCACGCCGTTCTCGGTCTGGTCGCCCGTCAGGTACGCGTACTCCACGGCGGCGCGGAACGGGTAGTCCGTGTCGTTGGACCGGGTCTTGAGCCGGCCGGCCGGGACCACCAGGCGTTCGCCGGGGAAACGGGCGGACAACTCGGCGCGGCGGCGGGCGGTGTGCGCGGCCTGCGGGATGGGCGCGAGGTCGTGCCGCTCGGTGTCGGCCCAGCCGTGCTTCATGTTCTCGGCGAGCTCGTCGGACACCTGCGGGGCGACGCCGTTCTTGCGCTCCTCGCGCTCGGCCGGTCCCTCCGCGGTCTCCTGCGCGCCCCCGGTGTCCCGCGTCTCCGCCGACACTTCCGCCCGCTGCTCTTCGGCCACCTCGCGCCTCCTCGCATGCTCACCGGCTCGGCCGGTCGGGAACCGGCCCTTCCATCGTAGGTGCGAGGCCACGCCCGGCACAGCGCCTCGTCGCCGCGCGCGGAGCCGTCGTCCGCGGGCCGTTTCGTCCGCGGGCGCCCCGGGGTTCACACGAAACGGGCGGCCAGCAGCACGACGTCCTCGGCGCTGTCCGCGCTGGCGGGCGCGTCGATGTCGGGCAGCACGGTGTGCAGGATGTGGTCGACGAGCGCCTCGGGGTCGGCCCGGTCGGCGGGGGTCGTGCTGAGCGCGGCGTCCCTGAGGCGGGTGAAGGCGAGATCCAGCGGCTGGCCGGTGCGGTGGAGCAGACCGTCGCTGTAGAGCAGGACCGTTTCTCCCTGGTCGACCCGCACCTGGACGCTGGGCGCCTCCCAGCACGCCAGCATGTTCAGCGGCGCGGACAGCGCCGTCTCGGCGAAGTCCACCCGGCCCGCGCCGATCACCAGCGGCGGCGGATGCCCGGCCGAGGCCAGCACGATGCGGCGGGCGGCGGGCTCGGCGTAGCCGAACACGGCGGTGGCCGGGCGGCCGGGCTCGGTCAGCCGCAGCAGCAGCTCCAGGTCGGAGAGGACGGCGACCGGGTCCTCGCCCTCCATCACCGCGTACGCCCGCAGTCCCGCGCGCAGCCGCCCCATCGCGGCCAGCGCCGTCGGCCCGGCGTCGAGCGTGCCGCCGACGGCCAGCCCGAGAGCACTGTCGGGCAGGGCGAGCGCGTCGTAGAAGTCGCCGCCGCCGCGCGGCCCGGTGTGGTGCCGGACGGCGAGCGCGACGCCCGGCAGGAACGGCAGTCGGCCCGGCAGCAGCCCCTCGTGCACGGCGCGCACGGCCGACGTCGCGCGGGACAGTTCCAGCCGGTTGGCGATGTGCTGGGCGGCCTGCCGCAGGTAGAGGGCGAGCAGGTGGCGCTGGCGCGCGTCGGGCTGTCCAGGCTTGTCGTACAGCCACACCGCCGCGCCCAGCGGGCCTGGGGCCTCGGCGGTGAGCGGGACGGCGTAGCTGGCGGCGAAGCCGAGCCGGGCCGCGACCTCGCGGTGCCGGGGGTGGACCGCGTCCTCGCGGGCGATGTCGCGGTGCACGACCTCGGCCGGCTCGCCGCGCGCGTCGCGCGGCACTTCCAGGCCGCTGGGCACGGTCTCCAGGTGGCCGAGGTCGGCGCGGCCGAGGCCCAGTCCCGCCAGCCGCTCCGGGCCGAGGCCGTCGGCGGGCCGCAGCGAGACCAGGCCTCGGCGGGCGCCGACGAGCCCGGCGCCGGCGCGCAGCGTCTCGTCCAGCGCGTCGGTGAGGGTGCGGGTGCGGCCGAGCCGCTCGCTGAGGGCGTGCAGCGTGGTGAGGTCGGACATCCAGGAGGCGAGCTGGTCCTGTGTGCCGCCCGGCAGCCGGGCGGCCGGACGGTTGCCGGGCGGCAGTCCGCGCGGCCCGGCGCGGTCGTCGTCGACGGGCGCGGCAGTCTGCGGCACCGTGGCGAAAGCCTGGTGGATTCCGGCCACTTTCGGCGGGGGCGAGGTACTCATGTGCGAGGCGAACCCCCTTGTGACGTGCCCCGCGATCGAATCTTCCACAGGTATGGGTGCGCGGGCGGATGTCCAGTATTGTCCTGCCGTGATGGATGATGCCCAGGTGATCGGTGCGTTCCCGGTCCGACAGGCCGGGCCTGGGCGAGTTTGGCGGAAAAGAGGCGCAGGACCACCGGGCACGCGATCGACTGGACATTCCCGGCGGCGGATCGAGCCGGGCGGGCTGGGTACATATCGGAACGGATCGTCGAATCCTGACGAACGGACCGATGGCGGCCAGGCCCTGTGCGCCCGCCGCTCCTCGCTAGCGCGACCCGCTACATACGGTGATCTGAGTTCCACGTGGTGTGACTGACCCGCGAAGGAAGGGAACGAGCGCCGATGCGCGAGATCCTCGGAGAGCGACGACGCAAGAACGGTAAGGGTGACGGCAAGGGCGGCGATCGGGCCAGGGCGGTGCGCGGCGCCGCGCTGACGTTCGCCCGGCAGTACCGGTGGCCCGTTCTGCCGGGCGCCGAGACGCGCGCGGACGGCCGCTGCGGCTGCTCGCGGGCGGACTGCGCGGTACCGGGGGCCCATCCCTCGGACCCGGGCCTGCTGGCCGCGACCACGGACGTGCGGATGGTGAGCTGGTGGTGGGCGCAGCGGCCACGGGCGCCGATCATCCTGGCCACGGGCGGGCGGGCGCCGTGCGCGCTCAGCCTGCCCGCCGCGGCCGGGCCGGGCGCGCTGGCCGAGCTGGACCGCGCGGGCGTCCGCACCGGTCCGGTGGTGGCGGCGCCGACCCGGTGGGTGCTGCTGGTCCAGCCGTACGAGCTGCCCGAGCTGGGCGAGCTGCTGCACGTGCGGGACCGGGTGCCCAGCTCCCTGCGCTTCCACGGGGTGGGCGGGTACGTGCCGCTGCCGCCCTCGCGGACGGCCGCCGGTGCGGTGGGCTGGGCGCGGGAGCCGGAGACGGAGCGGCGCGGCGCGCGGCGCGCGGTGGCGCTGCCGCGGGCGGCGGAGCTGCTCGACGTGCTGGTGGAGGCGGGGCTCAGCGCCCCTGACCAGGGCAGCAGGCTGTCCTACTGACCGTCCGGCCGGGCCCGGCGGGTCCCGTCGGCGACCGCCGCCCGGATGCGGACATGGACGGACCCGATCGCTGGCGACGGGGGATGCACCAGCGACCGGGCCCACCTCAGAAGGTAACAACTCATCGCGGATTCGCAAATCCCGTGTGACGGCCCGAGGGCCTGATCTGGCGTCAGACAGGGGGAGTTGTGACCGGAATCACTTCTTCCACTACCCCCGCCCGGGTGGCGCGCGCCCGGGTGGCGCCGCCCCGGCCGGGCCGGATCGCGCGGCCCGGGTCCGGCGGGCGTCCGCCCGGGTGGCGTCGGGTCAGTTGAGCGTGATCTGCCGGTTGGTGAGCCCGCTGCGCGCGCGGCGCTCGTCGGCCGTCAGCGGCGTGGTGGCGGCCAGCGCCTCGGCCAGCCGCTCGCCGAAGGCGGCGGCGGGCTTCTCGCACTCGTCGGCGCCCATGGCGGTCGGCAGGTCCCACACCGGGACGGTCAGCCCGTGCGCCCGGAACGAGCCCACCAGCCGGGTCCCCTCGCCCAGACCGGCGGCGCCCGCGGCGTGCAGCCGGGCCAGCGCGTCGAGCAGGGCGTCCTCGGGGTGCGGCATGACCCAGCGCAGGTGGTTCTTCTCGGGGGTCCGGCACCAGTAGGCGGCCGTCACGCCGGTGAGGCGGGCGGTCGGGGTGACGGCGGCGTTGGCCCGTTCCAGCGAGGCGGTCACCTCGGGCGTCGCCTGCTGGGCGTCGTCCAGCCAGAAGTCGAAGCCGTCGTGGATCTCCGGCTCGAACGGCGCGTCCAGGTCGAGGAGATCCTGCAGGCGCGGCCCGTCCGGCGCGGTGCGTCCGGCCGCGACCGGGCTGCCGGGCGCCGCCGTCAGCGCGCGCGTGAGCACGTCGGCCAGGTCCCGGCTGAGGTCGCCGGTGGCCGTGTCGTTCTGCAGGGCGAGCAGCACGGCGCCGTCGTCGCGGCGCAGCGCGGGCCAGGCCATGGGCAGCACGGTGCCCAGCGTCAGCGAGGGAACGTCCTCGGGCAGCCCGTCCCGCAGGGCCAGCCGGACCGTCGCGGCCGGCACCAGCTCGCGCAGCGCCACCCAGTCGCACTCGGCGGGCAGGCCCTCGAACGGGCGGCGGACCAGCTCCGTCGCCGCCTGGGCGGCGGCACGCCCGTGACACGCCTTGTAGCGGCGGCCCGAACCGCACGGGCAGGGCTCCCTGGCACCGACCACCGGGATCTCGCCGTCGGCGGGACGCGCCGCGGCCGGGGCGCTGGTCGGGGTACGAAGGCGGCGCTTTTTGGCCATAGTGGGCGGATCTCCTGCGTGCGTAAGGCGGTACAGATGTGCGGCGAGCCTAACCGCCCTGCCCGCCGAGCACCGCCCATACGGTCACCGCTCCGGTGGCCTCCGTTTCGCGCACGCCCCACGCCCGGGCCAGCGTCGTGATGATGGTCAGCCCGCGTCCGCCGCGGGCGGTCACGGAGGGCGACGACGGGCGTGGCCGCGTCGGGCCGCCACCGTCCGTCACCGCGATCGTGACCGATCCATCACCGTCCTGACTCCACGCGGCGCGGATCTCCTGGCTTTCGTCCAGGGGCCGCGCGTGACGGCACGAATTACTGAGCAACTCGGAAAGAATCAATACTGCGTCATCGATAAGCGATTCTCGCGTACCGTTTTCACGCAATTCCGCTCGCAATCGCCGCCTCGCCATGCCCACGCCTGACGGGCCGTGGGGCACCGACATGGACGACGACGTCGGTACCTGTTGTGTGACCACCAACGCCACCCCCGAGACCTCCTTTGCCCCACGCCATGGGATTGGTGCCCTTCGCGCACACACCGGAAACCGGCCGTGCCGGATCCGTTGACGCAGTCGTAATGATCGGATACGAAGCGAATGCGCCGGGGCACACCCGGTGAGAATTTCCCCGTGATTCAGGGGTCAGGCGAGTTCTGAGAGCTGATCACGGACCGTACGCGGACGGTTCGTGATCACCGCGTCCACACCGAGCCGCGCGCACAGCTCCACGTCCGCCGGGTCGTCCACGGTCCACACGTGCACCTCGTGCCCCGCCCGGTGCGCGCGGGCCACGTACTCAGGGTCACGGCGCAGGATGCGGATGCCGGGCCCGGCGATGCCGTTGCCCGGCGGCAGCCGTCCCGAGCGGTGGCGCGGCAGCAGGAACTGCATCAGGAACACCGTCGGCACGCCGGGCGCGGCCAGATGAACGCGGCGCAGCGAGCGCGCCGAGAAACTCATGACCCGCACCTGGCCCGGCAGCGGGTGGCGTTCCAGCAGCGTCACCAGCCGCTCCTCCACCTGACCGGCCCAGCGGGTGGGGTGTTTGGTCTCGATCGCCAGGTCCACCGGGCGGCCGGCGTCCGCGACGAGCCGCAGCAGCCGTTCCAGCGTGAGCACGGTGGTGCGTTCGGGATCGGCCGAGTCGGGGGTCTCCGTCCGGTCGGCGGGCGCCTTCCAGGAGCCGAAGTCCAGCTCGGCGAGCTGCGCCAGCTCCATGGCGGACACGGCGCCGCGCCCGTTGGAGGTGCGGTTGACGCGGCGGTCGTGCACGCAGACCAGATGCCCGTCCGCGGTGAGCCGGACGTCGCACTCCAGGCCGTCCGCGCCGTCCTCGATCGCCTTGCGGTAGGCGGCCAGGCTGTGCTCCGGGGCGTCCTCGGAGGCGCCGCGGTGCGCGATGACCCGTATGGGCTTGCGGTCGGCAGTCACCGCGACATGGTGCCACGCGGGTTTATGTCCGTCTGACAGATCATGGGAAAGACTGCCCGCATATTTCTGTCGTGCACCTGAGGAGAGCGTTGTGAGCACCGAGAACGAAGGCGCCGGCAAGCCGGAGGAGCCGGCCGCCGTCCCACCGCCGGCCGCACCTCCCCTTCCGCCGCCGCCGAAGAAGCGGCGCGGTGGGCTGCTGGTGGGCGTCGTCGCGGCCACGCTCATCGCGGGCGGCATCGGCGGCGGGGTCGGCTACCTGGTGGCGGACGGCGACGACAGCGATGCCTCCTCCACGATCAGCTCCGACACCGACCCGGACACGGCGGCCCGCCCGCCGGAGTCGGTGGCCGGGATAGCGGAGGCGGCCCTCCCCAGCGTCGTGACCATCGAGGCCGGCAGCGGCGCCGAGGCGGGCACCGGCACCGGCTTCGTCTACGACGAGGAGGGCCACATCATGACGAACAACCACGTGGTCGCAGCCGCCGCGGGCGGCGGCACCCTGACCGCCACCTTCTCCGACGGCGAGAGCTACGAGGCGGAGGTCGTGGGCCGCGCCGAGGGGTACGACGTGGCGGTGATCCGGCTCGTCGACGTCGGCGACCGGAGTCTGGAGCCCCTCCCCCTGGGGAACTCGGACGAGACCGTCGTCGGCGACGCGACGATCGCGATCGGCGCCCCGTTCGGCCTCTCCGGCACGGTCACCACCGGCATCATCAGCGCGAAGGACCGCCCGGTCGCCTCCAGCGACGGCCAGGGCGGCAGCTCCTCCTACATGAACGCGCTCCAGACCGACGCCTCGATCAACCCCGGGAACTCCGGCGGCCCCCTGCTCAACGCGGACGGCGCCGTCATCGGGGTGAACTCCGCGATCCAGTCCACCTCCAACGGCATGGGCGAGGCCGGCAGCATCGGCCTGGGCTTCGCGATCCCGATCAACCAGGCGCAGCGCGTCGCCGAGGACCTGATCGAGACCGGCCAGCCGATCTACCCGATCATCGGCGCCTCGGTCGAATCGGGCGGCACCACCACGACGGAGGGCGCGCGGATCGCGGAATCGGGCCCCGACGGCGGCGACGCGGTCACCCCCGGCGGCCCCGCCGACGAGGCCGGCCTCCGGCCGGGCGACACGATCACCCGCTTCGGCGACCGCCTGATCGACAGCGGCCCGACCCTGATCAGCCAGATCTGGACCTACGAACCGGGCGACAGGGTGGAGATCACCTACGTCCGCGACGGCGAGGAACACACGACAACGATCACCCTCGGCGAACGCGCCGGCGACCAGTAACCCACCCGCTAGGCTGTCCGGGTGCGCGCCACGCACCGCGCACCCGGAGGTGTGCCCGAGCGGCCGAAGGGAACGGTCTTGAAAACCGTCGTGAGGTAACCCCTCACCGTGGGTTCAAATCCCACCGCCTCCGCCACAACGGGCGCTGCCCGTAAAGACGCAGGTGAGAAGGGGTGTCCCAGAATCGGGACACCCCTTCTCGTCACTCGCTGTATCGGCGCGTCTCAGTCGATCCCAGCGTGATCCGGCCTCTGTGGGCCATCTGTGGGCCAGGCATTTCGGGCAAAGGCCTCAATCGTTGACCGTCTTGGTGCCCTACGGAGCGGCTGAGGCGCGGGTGATCCGGCTTCCCGGTCGGTGAGAAGCCGACGGTCAGGCGAGTCAGTGCCACGAGGCTTTGCGCAGCGCGAGCAGTGGTTGAGAGGGGCACTCGGCGCTGGGGGAGTTCGGCCGTACCAACGAGTCGGCGAGCGGCCGGCCAGGGCGATGGCGGTGGCGGTGTTGATCAGCCAGTGCGGGCCCGACCATGGTGTGCGGCCCCTCGACGCAAGGGGCCGGGAGCCGTGACAGCAGGTCCGGGCCCTCCAAGGTGCAGCGCTGTGTTGGCCCCGCAACTCTGGCCGGCTACGCCTCGGGCCTGTCTGGCGGATCATCCGGTCTGGCCGAGGGCCCGCTGCTCCGGCTGCGGAAATCGGGTGGACCGGTCCGGGAGGGCCGTGGGACGGTCCCGGCATGCCCAGCGCGATCGAGTGGTCAGATTCCTCCGGGTCCTTGGTGTCGTTCGAGTCCTTCGACGGGACCGTCATCAGGTGTCGGCGGATCGGTTCCGGGCCGCCGGTCGTCATGGTCCACGGCTCCGGCGGTGGGTTGCACTCCTGGCGGCCGGTGGCCGAACGGCTCGCTGACCGGTTCGAGCTGTGGTTGCCGGTCCGGCGCGGGTACGCCCCGAGCGGGCCGGGGCGATCGCCGAAGCGTTTCGCCGACGAGGTGGGGGATGTCGGAGCGCTGATCGACGGGATTGGCCGTCCCGTGTACCTGGTTGGCATGTCCTACGGCGCCACCGTGGCCCTGCATGCCGCGGCGGCCGGGCTGCCGGTCCGCTCCCTGGTCCTGTGGGAGCCTCCGCTGTACGCGGCGGGCGAGGAACTGGCGCCTGTGCTGGCCGAGTTCCAGGAACTGACTGCGAGTGCTGACCGGCGGCGGGCCGACCGGTTGCTGGCGGAGAAGGTGGCCCGTGTCCCGGGCGCGCTGCTGGACCTCATGGACGCGGGCGAGCCGGCCGACGATGAGGCCGCCGACGCGCCCGGGTGGTGCCGTGACCTCGAATCGATGGCCGCTGACACGGTGGATGCGGAGCGCTGGTCCGCCGTCACCCTTCCGACGCTGCTGATGCGGGGGGCAGACACCTGGCAGCCGATGCCGGCAACCCTCGACCGGCTCGCGGCCACGCTGCCCGACGTCACGCTCACAACGTTCCCCGGCCAGACGCACTTCGCGCCGTCGGTGGTTCCCGAAGCGGTGGCGGCGGAGATTGCCCGCTTTCTGTCGCGCCATTGACGCGTCCAGGTGCTCATCCTCGGCGCGAAGAGGACTCGATCCTCGCCGTCTGCATGAGCCGGACCCGCGTCGTGGACGGCCGTTCGCCGATCACGTCAGGGCTGAGCCACAGGCTGCGGCCCGTGCTCTGGGGCTCGCACCTGCCCGGAGGACACGCGGCAGCGCATCGGGAACGGCCCCGACAGCCTTGGCCATCCGCGTCGTGCGCATTGCACGGCTGTCGAGCGGAGTCGTCCTGCGGCGTCAGGCTGAGAGCGCCTTGTCGATGAGCTGGTTGGCCAGCTCCTGCATGCCGTACAGGATCTTCGCGTAGAAGCGGTAGAGCACGGCGACGCTGTGGCCCGCCCGGCGGGCGACCTCGGCCGGGTCGACGCCTGCTTTGATCCAGCAGGACACCGCGGCATGGCGCAGGGAGTAGGGAACGTCGGCCAGTGGGCTGGCGGCCTCGGCCGGCGTCAGGACCTTCCGCCGGGCCGCGTTCCAGATCTTGCAGTACTCGGTGGAACGCACGCGGCCGCCTCGGACTGCCCAGAACAGTCGGCCGTCGTCGGCCGTGCCGTACGTGCGGAGGTGTTCGCGGAGAACGCGGACCAGGACCGGCGGGATGGGTACGGAGCGTGTCGCGCGGCGGGCGCGTCGTTTCAGTCCGCGCTTCTCGTAGGGCTTGCCGTCGTCGGTGAAGCCGGAGCCGACTTCCGGACGGCTTTCCTCAAGGAGAAGTTCTCCCCATTGGTCTGTGGATTCCGGGGTATCCGGTGGAAGACGGCAGTCGGTGATCTTGAGTGATGCAGCCTCGGCGGGGCGGAGCGCTGCATAGTAGAGGCAGTAGAAGAAGGCCCACAAGTGCTCGCCGCGGGGTCCTTCATCCTTGACGGCGTTGATGAGCCTGCGCGCGAGCGGCGGGTCGGGGACGTAGCGGAAGTCGATCTCGTCGTCCGTCTCCGGGGCCGCCCAGTCGATCCGGGGCAGGGGATTCTTGGACAGATAGCCCTTGCCCTCAACGGCGAACCGGAGGGCGTTGTTGAGGACGGCCCGCTTCCGTTTCACCGTGTTCTCCGCGGCACGCTTGCCGTCCTGCCTCTGGAACAGGGCCTCCAGGGCAGGGCGGATCGCTTCGGGCATAACCGTCTCGTCGTGACGGCGCACTGGCACGCTCAGGGAAGGAGCAACGATGGCGAAGCTTCTCCGCGTCCTGTCCGATCGGCGGGGCTGGAACACCTACCCCGCGTTCGCGGCCGCGTACGAAAAAGCTGCGCGTGAGCTCGCGTCGAAGACGGGGGAGAGCGCCTTGAGGACTCTCGCGGTCTCGGAGAGCACGTTCGAGCGCTGGTACGGAGGCAAGGTGCAGCCTCAGCAGCAGGCCCGCCGAGTTCTCGCGCAGATGTTCGGCGTGCCCTTCGCGGACCTGTTGGCCGAGGCACAGGAGGATTCAGGTCCTCCGGCTGCCGCAAGGCTTGCGTCCGCTATGCCCTTCACCGACAGCCGCCGCGTCGAACCTGACGCGGACAATGAGAGATTGGGGAGGCTGGCTGTTATGGCCGCACGCCGCGCGCTCGATTTCGCCCTGGGGGCGGAGCACAACGAGGTGGGTCCGGAGACACTCGGGTACCTGCACGAAGAAGTTCGGCGGATCGCCGCGGTTTATGTCCGCGTGCCGCTCTCCGAAATCATGGATGACCTGGCACAGGTCCAGGATCGCACTTTCCGCATCATCGAAAGTGGCCGGGCAAAGCCTGCCCAGCTCCGTGATCTGTACCTGTTGGCCGCGCTGGAATCCGGCATGCTGGCGAAAGCCGCTCACGACCTCGGTGATCCGCGATCGGCCATGGCTCAAGCCCGCACGGCGGCCATCTGCGCCCAGCCGGCCGACCACCGTGGGATGTCTCTGTGGGTGCAGGGCCTCAAATCCCTGATCTCCTACTGGGCGGACCGACCCGAGGACGCGTTGCACTACGCCCGGATGGGCTCTGCGGCGACCGGCGACGCCCGGGGAAGTGTCACCGTGTGGCTGGCGGGCCTGGAAGCCCGCGCAGCAGGCTCCTTGGGGGACGGCCGCGCTGTGCTGCGGGCCAATCGTCGTGCCAGTCAGCTGCGCGAGAGCGTCACGCCGGACGACCTGGACGAGATCGGCGGTCTCTTCCTCTTTCCCGGTATTCGGCAGAGCTACTACGAGGTGGAAGCGCGCGTGCTGCTCGGGGAGGTGGACCGCCCGCTGCTGGACCGCGCTCTGGAAACCGTGGAGGGCCACCAGGACACCGACACCCCGTACTGGGCGTTCGGCGACGCGGCAGGTGCCCGGTCCCATCTGGCGCTTGCGCGTTTGCACACCGGCGATCTGGACGGCGCGGCCGAAGCCGTGCACCCCGTTCTCGACCTGGCCCCCAACCAGCGCAACGCCGGCATCGTCGGCTCCGTGCAGCGGGTGCGGACCTCGCTGATGCGGCGTCCCCTCAGCGACGCGGCCCTCGCGCGAGAACTGCGGGAAGAGATCGCTGTCTTCGGCAGTCAAGCCGCGCTAGCGCTCCCGCGCTGAGGACCGGATAGGGTTCCGGCGTGCACCCGGTCGCGCGCCACGGCAGTCGCCTCCGCCTCCGCGAACTGACCCTTGATGACGTCGACGCCGTCCACGCCATCTACGGCAGTGCGCAGGCCACCGAGCACCTGAGCTTCACCCCCCGCTCGCGACAGGAGGCCGGGGACATCGTGGCGCGCGGCATCGCCTCGGCCACGGCTCAGCCCCGCCAGGAGTACGCCCTCGCCGTCACGTTGCGCGAGGACGACAGCGCACTGATCGGATTTGCCCGCCTGGCCACCGACCCGCACCAGCAGCAGGCCGCCACCATCGGGTTCGCCCTGCACCCCGATGTCTGGGGCGTCGGCTACGGACGGGAAACCGTGCGTATGCTCCAGGCGCTCGCCTTCACCGACCTCGGTCTGCACCGGCTGTGGGCCGCACGTTCGCCCCTGAACGCCGCTTCGGCGAAGACCCTCCTCGCCACCGGCATGACCGAGGAAGGCCGCATCCGCGGCCACGTCCACGTACGGGGCGCGTGGCGCGATTCCATCGTGCACGCGATCCTGCGCGAGGAATGGCCAGGAGACGCCAAATTCTGACAGCACGCCCTCCCGGAAGGGGGCCTGGCATGCACACGAAGCACTGGCCATCGCTGTCTACTGGAGATGGTCGCGGAACGCGTCCGGCACTGCCGCACTCGGCCTGACGCGTGCCCCGACAGTTCTCACCCGATGTGAGGGATGTGTTCCGCGCCCCTATTTCGCGGCACCGTCGGATACACCCTCTCCTTGCGCCGACTTGGCTGTATGAAAGAGAAGGTGTGGCAGTGTCATCGATTTTTCCGCTTCACCGAATCTATTTGTGTGGCGGGGACCATTCCGGGAGTTGGTGATATGGCTCTGCTGGTCAAAGATGAGTGGGAAAATCGAGACGATGTGGCGGCGAAAAGCGGCAACGGGTTCCCGCATTTCGAGTTCTCGAAAGAGCGCGTAACGCGTGGAGGGGAGATCCCTTCGGGCCAAGCTGCTTCGGATGCGGCGGGTGTTTGCCTGGGCGTGGTCGGCGGAGGTTTTCTGGTGCTTCCGCTCGCCACGGATTGCGCACCGACAGATGTCCGACCCACCTTCGAGCGACTCGTTGCCGAAGAGACGACCCCGGGAACGATCGACGCCGCACGCTGGCTGATGCCGAACCTGTCACGTGCGCTGATCGTGGAGGTACTCGGGTTGGGGGCCGGCCACGTCGACGGGCCATGAGCAGCGCGAACGCTACCTGCTGGCCGAGGTTCACTTCGGGAGGCTCCTGCCCTCCACCTGGTGGAGATGTTCGATCATGGACAGGATGGCCCGTCGGCTCCTCTCGGACAGCCCGGCAGCTCCTACAGCGATGTCGCGTACTGTCTCCGTCCCGAGCGCCTCAAGGACGGTCGGCCGGTCGAGGACGGCTGCGGCGATGTTCAGACGGTCGCTGTTCAGGCCAAGGGCGAGCCGAATGATTCCGCATACCTTCTCGTCCTGCAGCGCCTTCATCAGATCAAGGTCATCGAGGGCATCCCGGAGTTCCTCTTGCTGCCCAGCGCTGAGCGCGGCCAGCCGCAGAGCGGTGTCGCGTGCCTCGTCGTTCCCGAGGCCGTCCAGTTGCCGCAACCTGCCGAGCAGGCCCTGGATCACGGGCAGATCGGCGGAGGTGTCCGTCACGCCCACCAGCTTGATACTGCGCACCCCTCGTTGTTTGAGTGCCTGCAGCAACTCAAGTTCTGACTCCAGCTGCTCGAAGTCGGCGTCCTCGTCCGTGAGGTAGGCGACGGGAACCTTGAAGTAGCGTGCCACGGCCTGAAGATGGTGCAGCTTCGGATTCGTCGTCCGCCCCGTCGCGAGCTCCCAGAAGTACGGACCGGAGATACTGACGCCGGTCTCCTTGGAGACTTGGCGTGCGGTCATATCGTATGACGGTGGCTGCTCGCCGTTGGGCGTCTTGATCTCACGCAGCCATTGCAACTTTTCCGCGAGGGTGCGCCGCTTCCTCGCTGTACGTCGCTCAGTCGTGTCAGGCGTCACCGGGTCTGTCCTCCTTCCCTGAAGCGGTCACTTATCGCGCCCACAAGGGACCCGACGGTGACAGGCTGACCCTACGCCTCCGTGCGACCGTCCCGGTCCGGGGGCAACGGGAGCGCCCCGGTATTACGTAAGGGCTCGCACATGTGAACTGTCGCTTCAGTTTCTCCGTGAGAGCCCCACCGGTGGCGGGTGCGTGGCCGCCCGGGGGGGTATCGCCGCACGTTCCTCCACCTGCGGACGCGAGCCTCGTTGTGGTGGCCCGTGAGGAATCACTCGCGGCACCGCTCGTCCTGCGGATCGCGGTCGGCGCCTCGCTGTTGTGCTTCTTCCTGTGCGACCGCGTTCGGGCTCCTCATCAACGTGCCTGCCCCATCGTGGGAAGCGGACGTCCGCTCGATCCGTCCCCGCCTCTGGGCCGAGCACTGGTTCAAAGACGGGCACTTGGTGACGCTGGCCATCGTCATCGTCCAGCTCAGGGTGCTTCAGGGGCTGTCTGCGAGTCTTCGCGGTCGAAGTGCGGTACCTGCGGCTTGCGTTCCTGAGCGAGCTCGCCGGTATCACCCTGCTGGCCGCCTCGGCCTTCGCGCTGCTCACGCTGCTCTGACCACTCACGACCGAGAAACCTTCGCCGCCCCTTCCCCTCCCC